>JALZOI010000718.1 GCA_030857245.1 Myxococcota bacterium | reverse complement strand
GACCAGCGCGGCTCGGAGCAGCGCGGAGCCCGGGCACGTCACGAGGCCGGCCTCGCACGCGGCGACCGCGGCGTCGTGGAGGCCGAGCGCCTCGAGCACCATCGCCTTCTCGTAGTGCAGATCCTCGAGCATCCACTGATCGTCGACGGTGACCGCGCGAAACGCCGCCTCGATCGCGCGCAGCGACTCGTGGTGGCGGCCGAGGTCGCCGAGCACCGCGCCGCGCCAGTACTGGGTCTCGGCGCGCCCGGGATCCCGGGTGTGGGCCATCTCGGCGCACGCGAGGGCGGCGATGTCATCGCCGGTGGCGGAGGCGACCTGGCACTTCACGAGCCAGCCATCGACAGAGTCGGGCCGCAGCGTGAGCGCCTGGTTGATCGCGGTATTCGCCTCGGCGAGCAGCGAGTCATCGCCGGCGCCGAGCAGCTCGCGTGCGCGATCGAGCAGCCGCTCGAACTCCGAGTCATACGCGCGCATGCGTCCACACTAACATGGTGATCCTCCGGCGCTCCTGAAGATGTCTGCCCGCACGATCGCGCCGCAGCGCGGCATGCGCTCAGCCGAGGAACGCGGGCAACACGGGCGAGCGGCGCTTGCCGAGCAGGCCCTCGATCATCGTCTGGATCTGGCTGCGGATCTGATCGGCGAGCCGGTTGACGAGCAGGCGATCCTCGGCGGCCGCCGCGCCGTGCGCGTTACCGAGATCGATCGGCGTGCCGAACTGCACGTACCACTTGCTCGGCAGCGGCAGCAGGCCGGCCGGGCCGAGCCACGGGAACGTCGGCGTCACCGGGATCCACGGGATGCCGATGTTCTTCGCGAACCACGTGACCTTGCCGAGCATCGGCGCGGCCTCCTCGGCGCCGACGACGGCGACCGGGATGATCGGCGCGCCGGTGCGGAGCGCGAGCTTGACGAAGCCGCCGCGACCGAACCGCTGCAGCCGGTAGCGATCCTTCCACAGCTTGCCCATGCCCTTCTCGCCCTCGGGGAAGACGGCGACGAGCTCGTCGTTGCGGAGCAGGCGCTCGGCATTCTCGGGATCGGCACGCACGCCGCCGATCCGGTTCATGATCGGCCCCAGGAAGGGCAGGTGGAAGACGGTGTCCTCGACGAGCGGGCGCACGTCGCGGCGCGCGGGGTGATCGCGGCGGACCGCGTGCATCACCATCGCGCTGTCGTACGGCAGCGAGCCCGCATGGTTCGCGACCAGCAGCGCGCGGCCCTTGGACGGGATGTTCTCGAGGCCGCTCGCCTCCACGCGGAACCACTTCGAGTAGAGGAACTCGAACAGCCACTCCCAGCGCGCGGTGGCGCGGGGATCGCGACCGAAGTCATCGACGACGTCGGAGCGGCCCCACATCGCGAGGGCCCGCCAGCGCCGCCACACGCCCTCGAGCGGCAACCGGCGGCGCAGATCGATCGGGAACACCGGGGTGCGCTGCTGCTCGAGGCGGCGCTCGAGCTCGCGCAGCTCCGCGGTCCCGACGGGCGAGTGCGACGGCACGTGCGAGCCCCCGAGCTCCTGCGGGATCACCGCCTCCTCGCCGAGGTAGACGTCATCGCCGAGGAAGCCGAGGTCACGCTCTGGCCACGCCGCCGCATCGGGCACGCGCGGATCGGCCTCGCCGAACCAGTCGTTGTCGAGATCGCTCGGGGGATCGGTGTCGTCGGTCATGTCAGGCCTGCGCTCGCGCGACGTCGGTGGCTCCATCTTCAGGGGCGACGCCGCCGAAGTCGAGGATGGTGCGCTTGATCGAGAGCCGCGGTGAGAACCCGAGCTCGCGCCGGGCCTTGGCGCCGTCGGCGACGCACAGGTACAGCAGGAAATCGAGGAACGACGGCGGCGAGCCGACGAGCTGGGTGGCCCACAGGATCTTCGAGACCTGGCGCGCGACGAGCTGCGGCATCGGCACCGGCACGCGGCCGAGCAGCGCGAGCACCGTGGTGTAGGGCAGCACCCCCTTGCCGACGATGTTGAACGCGCCGGTCGCGTTCGACTCCACGGCCGTATGGAGCGCGTACGCGGCGTCCTGCTCGTGCACGAACTGCATCAGCGGATCGTGGCCCATCATCACGGGCGCGATCGGCCGCGAGAAGAACCGCGTGTACATGTTCGAGATCGTCGGCCCGAGGATCGGCGCGAACCGCAAGATCGCGACCTCGACCTCGGGGTGCTCCTTCGCGAACCGCTGGACCTGCTTCTCGGCGCGGACCTTGTCGTTGACGAAGCGCCCCTCGTGGAGCGACCGGTGGCCTCGGAGCTCGGCTTCCTCGACGAGGAAGTTCGGGTTCTTCGGGTGCGCGCCGTAGACCAGCGTCGTCGAGATCATGATGAAGCGCCGCGGGGACGCGCCGGAGCACGCGTTCAGCACGTGCATCGTCCCGACGTCCTCGAGCTCGTGCGCCCACTCGGCGGCGTGCGTCGGATGCGACAGGAAGGCGCCGTGGACGAACGTGTCGACGGCGTGGGTCTGGAGCAGCGTCGCGAGCTCGCCATCGACCGTGGGCTGGGTGAGGTCGATCTTCACGAACTCGACCTTGCCGCCAGGGCGCAGGCCGGGCGGGCGGACGTCGAGGGCGAGGACCCTGGTGTACCGGGGATCCTCCTCGAGCCGCCGCAGCAGCTCGCCGCCGAGGAACGTGCAGGCCCCGGTGACCGCGACCACGCGGCCGAAGGCCGGGCCGGCGATGCGGCCACTCGCCCGGCCGGGGGCGGGATCGTCAGGGGACATCCGCGCCTTATAGCGCATAGCCGCAACCCGGGGGCGATCAGAGGGCCGTGCTAACGAAGGAGTCGTGGACTCCCCGGGCCTCGCCCCGATCGCGGTGTTACCAGCCCACGTGATCGATCAGATCGCGGCGGGCGAGGTGATCGAGCGCCCGGCCTCGGTGGTCAAGGAGCTCGTCGACAACGCGATCGACGCCGGGGCGCGGACCATCACGATCGAGACCGCGGCAGGTGGCCGGACGATGATCCGGGTGTGCGACGACGGCGTCGGGATGACGGCCCGGGACGCGGTGCTCTGCCTCGAGCGCCACGCGACCTCGAAGCTCCGCGTGCTCGATGATCTGTGGGGGATCAAGAGCATGGGGTTCCGCGGCGAGGCGCTCGCCGCGATCGCCAGCGTGTCGCGGCTGACCCTGACGACGCGGCGCGCGGCCGAGCTCGCCGCGACGCAGGTGATCATCGAGGGCGGGCGGCTGATCTCGGTCTCCGAGGTCGGCGCGTCGGCCGGCACAACGATCGAGGTGGCCGAGCTCCTGCGCAACGTGCCGGCGCGGCTGAAGTTCCTGAAGAGCGAGGCGACCGAGGCGTCCCACATCACGGACCTCGTCGCGAAGGTGGCGATGGCGCACCCGCAGCTCCACCTGCGCTTGCGCCACGGCACGGCGTCGGGGGTGCGGACGGCGCTCGAGCTACCACCTGATCTCGACGGGCTCGCGCGCGCGCAGGCGCTGCTCGGGCCGCGGATCTCGGCGCGCCTCGTGCCGGTCCGTGGCGAGGAGGGCGGCATCCGCGTCACCGCTTATCTCGCCGGCCCCGAGCTCGCACAGACCACCGCGCGCGGCGTGCAGCTCTTCGTCGAGCGGCGGCCGGTCCGCGATCGCGGCCTGCTGCACGCGGTGACGATGGGGTACGGCGAGCTCCTGCCGCGTGGGCGCTATCCCATCGTCGTCGTGCTCGTCGACGTGCCGGCCGGCGCGGTCGACGTCAACGTGCATCCGCAGAAGCTCGAGGTCCGGTTCTCGGATCCCGCGGCCGTCGCGGCGGCGGTGCGGCATGTCGTGCAGGCCGGGGTGGCGTCGGCGGCGTGGCGTGCCGAGACCGGCGCGGGGCCGGTCCACATGATCGCGAGC
>JALZOI010000717.1 GCA_030857245.1 Myxococcota bacterium | reverse complement strand
GGCGCGGGTAGCGGCAGCGGCCACGATGGCGGCATCTTGTGCGCCTGGTGCCCCGCCGGCCGCATCGCCGCGGTCTGGTAGGGCCTGGCAGCCTCGGGCGCCGGCGGGTTGCCGCTCCGCGCGCCGCCCGGGACCTTGTCGAGCTCCTTGAGCTGCTCGAGCGGGTTCGCCTCGATCCGCGTGCGATCCGCGGGCATGTCGTCGGCGTTCCCCTCGCCATCCACCGAGGGCGGGCGGAGGGCCGAGATCACGTCCGACAGCGAGGGCCCGCTCGGCCGCATCTCGACGAGCTCACCGGTGTCGAGCGAGTACGAGCGATCGCCCTTGTCACCGCCGAGATCCACGGTCTCGTCGCGCCGCTTGTCCTCCTCGTCGGCGCCCCAGTGAACGCCGGCCTCCGCGGCGATGTCACGCCCCGAGATCAGCTCGCGCATCCGCGCGCCGTGCTCGTCGAGCTCCTGCGCGAAGCTCGCCTCGAAGAACCGCGAGACATCGCCGGCACCCGAGCCCTTGCCGCGCTGATGGAGGTAGCCCGCGAGCGCGTCGCCGAACGCCTCGGCGGTCGGATAGCGGTCCTCCTTGTTCTTCGCGACCGCCTTCATGATGATCGGATCGATCGCCGGATCGATCTCGACGTTCTGGCTCGACGGCGGATCGACGGCGCACTCGATCACCGCCTGGTAGGTCTCGTACGGTGACGCACGCTTGAACAACCGACGCCCGGTCAGCAGCTCGTGCGCGATGATGCCGAGCGCGAACACGTCGGTGCGGCGGTCGACGTTGGTCGCCACGCACTGCTCGGGTGACATGTACGCGAACTTGCCCTTGATCGTCCCGGACCGCGTCTTGGTCTCGCGGAGCTCGGCCTTCGCGATCCCGAAGTCCACGACCTTCACCACGCCCTCGAAGCTGATGACCAGGTTCTGCGGCGAGATATCGCGGTGCACGATGTTGAGCGGCTTGCCGTTGCTCTGCCGCTCGTGCGCGTAGTGCAGCCCGGCGCAGCTCTGCGCGATCATGTTGAGCACGAGCTGGACGGGGATGCGGCCGCCCGGCAGGCGCTCGCCCGCCCGCCGCACGACCATCGCCAGCGACAGGCCGGCGAGGAACTCCATCACCATGAAGTAGCGGTTCTCGTGCTCGCCGAGCTCCATCGTCTGGACGATGTTCGAGTGGTCGAGGCACGCCGCGAGCCGCGCCTCGTCGAGGAACATCTTCACGAACTCGGGATCGTCGGCGAGGTGGTCGTGCAGGCACTTGACCACCACGTACTTCTCGAACCCCGCGGCGCCACCGATGCGCGCGAGGTAGATCTCGGCGGTACCGCCCAGCGCCAGCAGCGCCAGGATCTCGTACTTGCCGAGTCGCTTCCCGAGGAGCGACCCGGCCCCCGCCGGGATGCCGGACATCACCGCGATCATACAGGGAATCGTGACCCTGCGCGCTGCTGACGCGCGGGCGAGGCGCAGCCCGCCCGTGCGAGAGCCTCTACAGCTCCATGATCTCTTTCTCTTTGGCCTTCGCGATGTCGTCGACCATCGCGATGTACTTGTCGGTCAGATCCTGGACCTTCTTCTCGCCGCCCTTGCGCTCGTCCTCGGTGATCTGCTTGTCCTTCTCGGCGTCCTTGATCATGTCCATGGCATCGCGCCGCGACGCTCGGACGGCGACGCGCGCCTCCTCGGTCTGCTTGCCGACGCTCTTCGCGAGGTCCCGGCGACGCTCCTGCGTGAGCGGCGGGATCGGGAGGCGGACCTGCTCGGCGTCAGCGACGGGATTGATGCCGAGGTCGCTCGCGCGGATCGCCTTATCGATCACCGCGATCATGCTCTTCTCCCACGGCTTCACGGTGATCAACCGGGCGTCGACGACCTGCACCGTGGCGACCTGGTTCACCGGCGTCGGCGTGCCGTAGTAGTCGACCTTGATCCCGTCCAGCATCGACGTGTTCGCGCGCCCCGTGCGGATCTTCTGGAGATCGCGCTTGAACGAGTCGACGGCCTTCTTCATGCCCTCTTCGGAGTCCGCGGTGATGTCGTTGATCATGATCCCTCAGGTGGAGAAGCGGGTCTCTTGGTTGTCCTTGACCACGATGGTGCCAACCGGCTCGCCGCAGACGACGCGCTGGATGTTGCCACGGGTGCCCATGTCGAAAACGATGATGCCCATCTCGTTGTCACGACACAGCGCGAACGCGGTGGCATCCATGACGTTCAGGTTCTGGCGCAGCGCGTCCGTGAACCGCACGGTCTGGTAGCGCTTCGCGTCGGGGTGCTTGCGCGGATCCTTGTCGTAGACCCCGTCGACGCTGTTCTTCGCCATCAGCAGGATGTCGGCGCCGATCTCCATCGAGCGCAGCGCGGCGGCGGTGTCGGTCGTGAAGTACGGGTTGCCGGTGCCCGCGCCGAAGATGACGACGCGGCCCTTCTCGAGGTGGCGCATCGCGCGCCGCCGGATGTACGGCTCGGCGAGCTGCGACATCGGGATCGCCGACTGCACGCGCGTCGTGACGCCACGCTTCTCGATCGCCTGCTGCAGCGACACCGCGTTCATCACCGTCGCCAGCATGCCGACGTAGTCACCGGTCGCCCGGTCCATGCCGCGCGCCGAGACGCCGCGGAAGATGTTCCCGGCGCCGACGACGACCGCGACCTCGACGCCCAGGTTGGCGATGTCGGCGATCTCGGTGGCGATGCCGTCGAGCACCTCGGGATGGATGCCGTACCCCTGCGTCCCCATCAGCGCCTCGCCCGAGATCTTGAGGAGGATGCGCTTGTACGCGGGCTTCGCCATGCGGGGGGACCTTAGCGCCCGGCCGCTTCCAAGGGAACGGCCGCTGCGCACATGCGATACTCGCCGGGATGGGTCGGCCAGACGACGACACGGGGGACGCCGTCACGATCGCACGTGATGTTGCTCGTGCGCCGTCGTCCTCGCTCGAGCCGGTCACCGACGCGACCCTCCCCGCCAGCCGGGAGTCCTCGCCGGGGCTCGAGGATCTCGCTCCCGGCTTCACGATCGGCCGCTACCGCCTCGTCGAGCGGCTCGGCGCGGGCGCGATGGGTGTCGTGTGGTCGGCGCAGGACCCCCGGCTCGACCGGCGGATCGCGATCAAGGTCGTGCACCCGAGCCTCGCGCGATCCCCCGAGGCGTCGGCGCGGCTGCTCCGCGAGGCGCGCGCGATGGCGAAGCTGTCGCATCGGGCGGTCGTGACCGTGCACGACGCCGGCGAGGTCGACGGCCGGCTGTTCCTCGGCATGGAGCTCGTCGACGGCACCACGCTCGGTCACATGCTGCGGACCCGCAGCGCGGCGTCCCTGGCCGACTGGCCGCGCTGGCTCGGGATGATGCTCGATGCCGGGCGCGGCCTCGCGGCGGCGCACGACGCCGGCGTCCTCCACCGCGACTTCAAGCCCGACAACATCCTCGTCGACAACAGCGGCCGGGTGTGCGTGGCCGACTTCGGGCTCGCGACGCTCGGCGACGAGCGCCACGGCACCCCGACGCCACGCGCCGGCAGCCACGGCGCGCTCGAGCTGACGACGACCGGCGCGCTGCTCGGCACCCCGATCTACATGAGCCCGCAGCAGCTGCGCGGTGAGGTCATCGACGCGCGCGCGGACCAGTTCAACTTCTGCGTCGCGACCTGGGAGGCGCTCTATGGCGCGCGGCCCTATGCGGTGCACTCGCAAGGCCTCGAGGCGATCGCCGAGCTCGACGCCACGATCGTCGCCGGCGTCCTCCCCCCGCCCCCGCCGGACTCGCCGGTGCCGCCGGAGATCCGCGCCGCCTTGACCCACGGGCTCGCCGCGGATCCCGAGGCGCGCTGGCCGAACATGAACGCCCTGATCGGGGCCCTCGAG
>JALZOI010000716.1 GCA_030857245.1 Myxococcota bacterium | reverse complement strand
GCGCCGAGCTCGCGCACGTCTGGCTCCGCGGCGAGCGCCGCGATCGCTCGACCGCGGCGGCGCTGCGCGGCGACCCGCCGTCGCAGATCGTGATCGCCGAGGACGAAGCGCGGTTCGCCGTCGACGTGCGCGCGGGCCAGAAGACGGGCTTCTTCCTCGATCAGCGCGACAACCGCCGCACGATCCGGCGCCACGCCGCCGGTGCGAGCGTGCTCAACGTGTTCGCGTACACCGGCGGCTTCTCGCTGCACGCCTCGCTCGGCGGCGCGACGCGGGTGACCTCCGTCGACATCGCGGGGCCGGCGATCGCCGAGCTCGTGAGGAACGTCGCGCTCAGCGGCCTGCCCGCCGCGGGCCACGAGCCCGTCGCGATCGACGCGTTCGAGTTCTTCGCGCGCGCCGGCACGCAGCGCCGCCGCTGGGATCTCGTGATCGTCGATCCGCCGAGCTTCGCGCCGAGCGAGCGAGCACGACCGGCCGCGCTCGCCGCGTATCGCAAGCTCGCGGTCGCCGCGCTCGCGGTCGTGGAGCCCGGCGGCCGGTTCGCGCTGGCGTCGTGTTCGAGCCATATCACCGAAGCCGATCTCCTCGAGCTCGTCGCGGGCATCGCTCCCCTGCGCCTGCGGGCGGCCGCGGGAGCGGCGTCGGACCACCCCGTCCTGCCAGGCTTTGCCGAGGGCCGGTACCTCAAGTTCCTGTTCTTCGACGTCGGCTGACGCGGCTGATGTCACGCTGAGGCACCCGCGCACGCTGCCGGTCCTGTGCGGAGGCGCCACGGATGGTCGGTGAGAGGTTTGCGGATCTGCGGGACAAATTCCGTACTTGACCTGGGTGCCCACACTTGGCTACAGACGCATCCGCATGCGTCATTCTCGTTCGCTTTTCGTCGCACTCGCGCTCTCGGTGCTCTCGGTGGCCGCCTGCGGTGGAGGCGGCAACACCGATGAAGCGAAGGGCCTCTGTTCCGACGGCGTCGACAACGACGGCGATGGGACCACGGACTTTCCCGATGACCTCGGCTGCATGGACGAGTTCGACAACACCGAGGACAGCCCGCCGATGCCTCAGTGCAGCGATGGCCGCGACAACGACGGCGACGGGCGCACGGACTTCCCGAACGACCCCGGCTGCTTCGCGGCACAGGCCGACGACGAGACCGATGACTGCCCGAGCGGCCCGGCGTGTCCGCAGTGCGCGAACGAGCAGGACGATGACTCGAACGGCGCCACGGACTTCCCGAACGACACCGGCTGCGAGTCGGCGTCGGACAACAGCGAGTTCCTGAACAACCCGGTCGCGTGCGGCGCGGGCATGAAGGTGAAGCAGCTCCCGAGCAACGGCCAGGACACGGGCATGCTCGAGGCGGGCAGCACGTCCATGATCATGTCGCCGTGCGGCGGCGGCGGGGGCGTGTTCGCGGTCGCGTACGTCCTCCACCTCCCGGAGCCCAAGGTCATCGTCGCGACCACCGACGCCCCCGAGACCAACGCCGACACCGTGATCGACATCCGCAGCGCGAACTGCGCGGATCCGGCCTCGCACCTCGCGTGCAGCGACGACATCAGCACCACCAACGACCGGTCGACGGTCGCCAGGTCGCTGACGGCGGGCGTCTACTACATCATCGTCCAGGGCCAGAACACGAGCGTCACCGGGACGTACTCGCTGAAGGTCGACAGGTACGCCGGCGAGGGCACCCAGTGCACCATGCAGGAGGAGTGCGGTCCGGGCCTGTTCTGCCGCACCCCGTTCGGTGGCTCGCAGATGGTGTGCAGCCCGCCGGTCTGCAACGACGGCCTCGATGACGACGGCGATGGCAAGATCGACTACCCCAACGACCCGGGCTGCTCGACGCCCGGCGACGACACCGAGACCGACAGCTGCCCCGGCGTGGGTCCGAACTGCCCCGAGTGCGGCGACGGCGTCGACAACGATGCCGACACGACCATCGACTACCCGCTCGACCTGACCTGCAAGGCCGCGGGCGACAGCAGCGAGTCGTGCACCACCACCGAGGGCGTCGTCCAGATCACGACGGCGCAGACCATGGGTGACACGACCCTCGCCACCAGCGACCTCAACCCGACGTGCGCGTCGAGCGCGGGTTCGGGCCCGGACCGCACGTACCGGCTCGACCTGCCGGCGATGCAGAGCCTCGACCTCAACCTGACGGCGAGCTTCGACACCGCGACCGTGCTGTTCAACAGCACGTGCGGCGGCGCCGCGATCAAGTGCAGTGACCCGCTGAACATGAACGTCCTCAACCTCGCGGCCGGGACCTACTACTTCGTCGTCGACGGCTACTCGGCGAACGCCAAGGGCGCCTACACGATCAACGTCAGCGGCAAGATCGCCAGCGGCCAGAGCTGCGAGGTGCCGCTCGCCGTGGCCGGAGCCCTGACGTGCGGCACCGGGCTCGCGTGCAAGGGCACCGCGGGCAGCCGGACCTGCCAGCCGGCGCAGTGCGGCGACGGCATCGACAACAACGGCGACAGCAAGATCGACTACCCCGCGGACCCGGGCTGCACCAGCACGAGCGACGACACCGAGACGACGGTGTGCCCGGGCGCCGGTTGCCCGGTGTGCAGCAACGGACTCGATGACGACATGGACGGCCTCGTCGACTACCCCGCCGACACCAGCTGCGTGGCGGCGTCGGGCAACAACGAGTCCTGCACGTCGACCGAGCCGGTCACGACCGTGACGATGCCCGCCACGATGGGCACCACGGTCGGCGCGACGAACGACACGAAGCTGACGTGCTCGTCGTCGTCGACCACGGCGCTGGCGCCGGACGTCCACTACCGCCTCGACCTCCCGGCCACCACGTCGCTGACGCTGAGCCTCACCGGCAAGACCCCGTCGTGGGACTCGTCGATGGCGCTGTTCAACTCGTCGTGCACCGGGACCGCCCTGCGCTGCTCGGATCCCGACAGCACGACGATCACCGACCTCGCGGCCGGGACCTACTTCCTCGCCATCGACGGCTGGTCCTCGGGATCGGGCAACTTCACCCTCAACGTCGCGGGCACGATCGCGGGGAACGCGAGCTGCGAGTCCGCGCTCGCCACGTCGGGCGCGCTCGCCTGCACCGCCGGCTTCGCCTGCAAGGGCACCGTGGGCTCGCGGACCTGCCAGCCGGCGCAGTGCAACGACGGCATCGACAACAACGGCAACGGCCCGATCGACTACCCGAACGATCCGGGCTGCTCGAGCGCCGCGGATGACACCGAGACCACCGTCTGCCCGGGCGTCAACTGCCCGGTCTGCGCGAACGGCCTCGACGACGACGCGGACACGATGATCGACTTCCCGGCCGACTTCGGGTGCTCCGCGGCGGGCGGCATGAGCGAGGCGTTCTGCATCGGCGAGCCGGACGTCGCCGGCGCGATCACCGCGGCGATCACGATGGGGACGCTCGCGGCCGCGGCCGACAACTACGACCAGACCTGCCAGACCAACACCGGCAATGACCTGGCGTACGCGCTGCAGCTGCCCGTCCCGGTCGCGAGCCTCGTCATCGACACCGACGCCTCGACGATCAGCGACACGGTGCTCTCGCTCAAGGACGCGTCGTGCGGCACCCAGCTCGGGTGCGACGACGACAGCGGCGTGAACGGCCTGCGCTCGAAGCTCACCGTCACGAACGTCCCGGCCGGCAACTACGCCATCCAGGTCGATTCGTACGGCACGTCGAACAACGGCGACTTCACGCTGACCGTCAGGGGCACCGTCGCGGCGCAGACCGCGTGCACCTCGCCCCTGTTCGCGGCGGGCGTGCTCGCGTGCCCGACCGGCACGACCTGCAGCGCCGGCAAGTGCCAGTAGCTGGCGGCGCGCCGGCTGCCGGCGCGGCCCGCTAGGCGGCGCGGATGCGGCC
>JALZOI010000715.1 GCA_030857245.1 Myxococcota bacterium | reverse complement strand
TCTCCTGTCCGCGGTCGAGCTCCGCCGGGCCCCGCCGCGCGCCGGCGCGCCCTCGCCGGTCCTCGTCGACGCGTTGATCCGCGCGACCCAGACCCGGCTCGAGGCCGTCGACCCCGAGACGCTGCTCGATCGCCCGCAGCTGACGCGGGCCGGCAAGTGGGCCGTCGCGGCGGCCGTCGCGAACGTGCTGCTCCTCGTCGTGATGCCCGGGGTCGTCCGCGCGGGCTGGCGTGCGCTCGTGAGCTCGCCGGCGAATGCGTTCGACGGCGCGCGGCTCTCCGATGTCCCGCTCGTCGGCGATCTCGAGGCGACGCTCGAGTTCCCTGGCTATGCCCGGCGCGCGCCGATCACCCTGCCGTCCTCGTCGGGCGACGTCCGCGGCCTGCCCGGGACCACGGTGACGCTGCGCGCCCGGGTGCTCGTCCCGGCGCGCGCCGCCGAGCTCGTGATCGACGGCGAAGGCACCGAGCCGGCGCGCACGATCCCGGCGACCCTCGACGGTGACCAGCTCGTCGCGCGCCTCTCGATCACGACCTCGGCGCGCTACCGGTTCGCGCTGGTCGCGCCGTCGGGCTCGAAGTTGATCGAGACCACGCCGCGCACGATCGACGCCGAACCTGACCAGGCGCCCGTCGTCCAGCTGATGGCGCCGGCAGATCCGCTCGATGTCACCAACCTGCGCCGCGTCGAGCTCGCGTACGTGATCGAGGATGACTTCGGGATCACCTCGGCCGAGCTGGTGTGGGAGAGCGGCAAGGATCGCGGCAAGAAGCCGATCCCGCTCGACTCGGCGACCGGCGGGCGCGCCCTCGGCAAGGTGCTGTGGGACATCGCCGAGGTCCAGGTCCCGAGCGGCGGAGAGGTGCGCTACTGGGTCGAGGCCAAGGACAACGACGACGTCGACGGCGCCAACGTCGGCAAGTCGCGCGAGCTCCGGCTCAAGGTCGTGAGCCCGCGCGAGCGGCACGAGGAGACGCTCGGTCGTCACCAGGAGCTCGCGGAGAAGATCCTCAAGAACCTCGGTGGCCGGCTGACGATGGACGACGAGGACGTCGCGTCCGATCGAGAGGAGCTCTCGCGCCAGCTCCACGACAGCGTGATCGAGCTCGGGTCGGTGATCGCGGCGTACGAGAAAGATCCCCACGTCTCCGACGCGATGCGGAAGGCCCTCGGCCAGATGCGCGACCGGCTCGACAAGCTGGTCGCCGGCGAGCAGCGGCTGATCGCGAACACGAAGGGCAAGCACCTCGTGAAGGGCGCCTACGCCGGGTTCGATGGCCGGATGATCGGCGAGCTCGAGGACGACACGCTCGTGCTCGCGGACTGGCTCGATCGCGAGCGGCTCGAGGGCGTGCTCGACGTCTCCGACGAGATCGCCGCGCGCCAGAAGCGGCTCGCCGAGCTGCTCGCGCAGTACCAGCGCTCGAAGGACCCGCGGCTGCTCGACGAGATCGAGCGCGAGATGAAGGCGCTCGACCGCGCCTACGCCGAGCTCGAGAAGCTTCGCCGCGGCATGCCCGAGGACGTCCTCGATCAGTACGTGCACCGCGATGCGATGCAGGCCGCGACCCAGGGCGGCAACTGCCTCGACGAGGTCCGCAAGCTCGTGCGCGCGGGCCAGCCCGCGGAGGCTGCGCGCAAGCTCGAGAGCTGCCAGGCGCAGCACGACAAGGCCTCGTCCGCGCTCGAGGGCTCGCTCGCAGGGCTGCGCAGCGACAAGTTCAGCGACGAGCAGAAGAAGCTCGACGAGGTGATGAACGAGCTCGCCGATGTCGCGAAGGATCAAGACGACATCGCCGCCGAGGCGAACCGGATCTTCGAGGCCTACGCCGCGAAGGCCGACGACATGGCGAAGGACAAGCGCCGCGAGGCCAGCAAGAAGGTCGGCACGCTCGTCGAGAAGCTGCGCCGCCGCCTCAAGGACATCGACGAGAGCGGGCTGACGCCGTTCGCGAAGGAGGAGCTCGATATCGTCGAGCGCCGGCTCCAGGACGTCGAGACCATGGTCGCCGACGGCGATCTCGCCGAGGCGACCGGCATGGCGCACCAGGCCAAGCAGAGCCTCGACACGATCGGCGGCGAGCTCGAGGCGGCGATCGAGGACGATCCCAATTCGAAGTGGGCCGACGCCACCCAGGATGCGCTCGACGACGTGACCCGTGCGCGCCCGCTCGCCAAGGAGCTGATCGACGAGCTGCAGGCGCTGTCGCCGAAGCCCGACCAGATCATGTCCGCCGAGGACCTCAAGTCGCTCGACCGGCTGCGCCGCCGCGAGGGCATGAACAAGGAGCGCGCGAAGAAGCTCGCCGAGAAGACGAAGCAGCAGGCCGGCGACCTCCCGGGCGACACCGGCGCGGAGCTCGGCAAGCAGCTCGGCCGGGCGATCCAGCAGATGGGCACGGCCGACGAGCGGATGAAGGCGAAGGACCCGTCGGGCACCCGCGAGGCCACCCGCGCGGCCGCCGAGGCGCTGGCGAAGGCGCGCGACAAGGCCCGCAGCGCCGCGCGGCAGGCGCAGGAAGGCGCGAGCGTCGGCGACGAGCCGATCCGGATCCCGGGCGCCGACGAGTACCGCGCGCCCGAGCGGTTCCGCGAGGATCTGCTGGAGGCGATGAAGAAGAAGGGCGCGGCCGCGCCGGATGGGTACGACGAGCAGATCAAGCGCTACTACGAGGAGCTGATCAAGTGAGGTGTGCCGTCCTGCTCCTCGTGGCGCTGTCGGCGAACGTCGCCGAAGCGCGCCGCGATCGCACTGTCACGGGCGATGTCATCAAGGCCGCCCGGTTCCTCCAGACCGCGCGGCTCGACGACGCGCGCACCCTGCTCGCGGATCTCGAGAAGCGCGCGCCCGACACCGTCGAGGTCAAGTGGCTCGAGGCCGAGCTCGCGTTCCAGACTGGCGACTATGCGCGGGCGATCAAGCTGCTCGACAAGGTGCCCGACTCCGCGGTCGACGGGCTGGTCGGCCAGACGCGCAAGCTCGCCGCCTCGACGCTGGCGGTGACGGAGACGTTCGTCGAGGTCAAGTCGCCGCAGGGGCACTTCGTGATCCGCCACGCGCCCGGCCCCGATGCGGTCATCGCTGGCCTGGCGGGCGAGGTCCTCGATGCGGCGTGGGTCGCCATCGGCGCGGACCTCGGGCTCAAGCCGACCGATGCGATCCGGGTCGAGCTGCTCGGCAGCCCGTCGGATCTCGCGAAGCTCTCGCCGCTCACCGAGGCCGACATCGAGACGACCGGCACGATCGCGCTCTCGAAGTACAACAAGCTGATGGTCGTCTCGCCGCGCGCGACGATCTTCGGGTATCCGTGGATGGACACGCTCGCCCACGAGTACACGCACCTGCTCGTGTCGCGGCTGTCGAACGACACCGTCCCGGTCTGGCTCCAGGAGGGCCTCGCCCGCTTCCAGCAGACCCGGTGGCGCGCCCCGCCCGAGATCAAGCTCTCGGCGACCGAGCAGACGCTCCTCGGCTCGGCGCTCAAGAAGGGCCGGCTGATCTCGTTCGACGAGATGCACCCGTCGATGGCGAAGCTGCCGAGCCAGGAGGCGGCCGCGCTCGCGTACGCCGAGGTCTACACGCTGGTCGGCTGGCTGCACGCGAAGGTCGGCTACCAGGGCATCCGCAACGTCTTGCTCGCGCAGCGCGACGGCAAGAGCGCGCGCCGCGCCGTCGCCGAGGCGCTGGCGCTGCCGTGGTCGGCCGTCGAGAAGGGCTGGCATGCCCACCTCAAGGCCGACAAGGCCGCGACCGGCGGCCGGGCCGGCAAGCCCATCAAGTTCGGCAAGGGCGGCAAGGCCTCCGAGAACGTCGGGCTCGAGCAGGTCGGCGCTCGCGCCCGCAAGCACGCGCGGCTGGGCGGCATGCTGCGGGCCCGGGG
>JALZOI010000142.1 GCA_030857245.1 Myxococcota bacterium | reverse complement strand
TCTTGGACCACCGGTCGAAGCGATTGAACACCGTCTTCCACGGCCCGAACTCGCTCGGTAGGTCGCGCCACGGTACGCCGGTGCGGCGCCACCACACGACTGCCTCGAAGAACCGCCGGTCATCGGTGCCAGGTCGCCCCCGACGAGGGTGTGCCGCCAGCACTCCTGCAACCCGCGCCCATTGCTCCTCGTTGATCCACGCTCGCGTCGCCATGCCGACGTTCGATCACGCCAGCGATCAGGCCGCCACGTTCCGGCGGTGACGCGCCGCAACCGATCGAAACTACATGACCCGATTCAGGGACACTCCCTAGCGCAACTTGCGATCTGTAAGTGCGCGAGTGCTGGTCCGGCGGCTGTCCGAAGTTGCGCTAGTGGAGGTCGTCCCCTGTGCGGTGGCGCGCGCTGCCCGATGGTCCGCGTCTTGCTGAGTGATTCCCTCACGATGACCATCTTCGACGTTCTCGCGGAGCAGCACGGTCAGATCGACGCTCTGTTTCGCGAGGTGCAGAGCGCACTCGGTGGGCACAAAAACAGGGTCGCTCGCGCTCGGTTCCAGGAGCTGTCGACCAAGCTGATCGCATGTATGCGAACGGAGCACGCCATCGTGTATCCGCGGTTCGCGTTCCTCGCCGGCCTCGAGGACGAGGTGGTCCGCGCGATCCGCGAGCACGACAAGATCGAGCAGGCGATCAACCACCTGCGGCTCGGCGCGCTGGCGCCGGACCTCTTCCAGGGCGCGCTCACGCGGCTCCAGCTCCTCGTCGCCGACCACGTCGAGACCGAGGAGTGGATCCTGTTCCCGGTCGCCCGGCTGCGCCTCACCACCGAGGACGCCCGCCAGCTCGCCGACGAGTTCCGCGCCTTCCAGCCGGTCGCGGCGGCGGCAGCCGCGCCCTCGATCACGTACTTCGTCGACGCTGCGGCGTGCACCCGCGCGCAGCGTGACACCGAGCGCCAGGCGCCGGTGCCTCAGCTGGTCGTCGTCGAAGCCGCGTGAGACCGTCGATCGGTCGGCGGCGAACCTACTCCTGGTCCTCGGCGCCAGAGGCGTAGAGGTCGAGCTGGCGGTCGCGATGCCGGGCTTCCACCGCTCCGGCGACCGCGCCTTGCGCGAGCATCAGGAAGATGTTCGCCGCGAGGAAGCGGTGATCGGCCGCGTCCGGCACGCTGAGGTTGATGGTGACGGTGGTGCCGGAGCTGACGAAGCAGCGTATCCAGCAGCGCTCGCTCTCGACCTCGTCATCGTCGATCTCCGCGCGCGCCTGCGTCAGCGCGTGTTCGAGCGCGGCGCGATCGGCGTAGCGATACGAGCCATGGAAGTGAATGACGTCGTGCTGCATGCGCCGGTTGTAGCGAGCCGATGTCGAGATCCGGTCACCGGTCGGTGACGAGCCGGCCACGCTTGATCGCGCGGTCAGCCGAGCTCCTGGGCCACTGGCGGCGGCAAGGCCGCGAGCACCTCGTCGACGTGCCCCTTGAGGCTGACCTTCGGCCAGTGCCGCAGCACCTTGCCGGTCTTGCCGATCAGCACCGTCGAGCGGATCACGCCCTGGACCTGCTTGCCGTACATCAGCTTGTCGCCCCACGCGCCGTACGCCTCGAGCACCTCGCGCTCGGGATCGCTGAGCAGCGCGAACGTCAGCCCCTGCTTGTCGCGAAACCGGCAGTGCGACGCGATCGAGTCCTTGCTGACGCCGAGCACGACCGCGCCCGCCTGCTTGAACGCCGGCACCGCGTCGCGGAACGCCAGTGCCTGCGTGGTGCAGCCCGGCGAGCTGTCGCGCGGATAGAAGTAGAGGACCACGAGCTGGTCGCGCAGCGACGCCAGCGTCAGCGTGCCGCCGTCGGAGGATGCGAGCGAGAACGGCGGGGCGGGCTTGCCGACTTCGATCATGGCGCTCGACGTAGCACGCCCCCGCGCGAGCGCGCCAGCCGCCGAGGTGGCGCCTGCAGGCTCGCGCTCGACGCGCGAGGGGGGCTGACGTACGCTACGGCGATGCGCTTCGTCCCGGTGGTCGTGATCTCGGTGCTGCTCACCGCTGCGTGCGGCGGCGCCGGCGCCGCGAGGCCGGCGTGGCCCAAGCAGACCGAGCCCGACGATGACGGCGGCGAGAGCCTCGCGCCGCGCAGCGAGGCCGTCGCGACGGTCGATCAGGACGACGACGACGACAAGCCCGTGGTCGCCGACCCGCCCGCCACGCCGACCGACAAGGCCGCCCCCGCCAAGCCCGACGAGGCCAAGCCGGCAGCGCCGGCCACGCCGACGCCGGCCGAGGACATCGTGATCACGACCGAGGACATCGTGATCGAGATCGAGGACGAGTAGCCCGCGCGGCTCTGCGCCCGGGCGACTAGAACGGGCCCAGGTCGTTGACGCAGATCAGCGGCTTGGTGGCGGGGAAGTAGTAGCCCGACGCCATGCACATCTCGTCGGTCGCGGCGCTGTCACCGCTCGAGATCGAGTACGGGTTCGGGTTGTTGTACGTGCAGCGGTAGGTGACCTTGCCGCTGTCGAACGTCTTGAACGGCGCCGCCATCCACGTCACGGCCTCGGGGTGCTCCCAGTCGGTGCTCGAGAACACCATGTCCGAGCCGTCGAGCACCTCGGTCTTGATCGCCTGCTTGTGGGCGTGCGTCGACATCAGCCAGAACCTGGTGCCGGCCGGGGGTGCGTTGCAGCTCTGACTCTCGACATCGTTGGTCGCGCCCGCCGGGATGCTGATGTTGTTGTTGTACGTGACGTACGCGGCCGTCTTCGTGTACGCCTCGCCCGCCGCGAGCGCCTCGGCATTGATCGTCACGTGCGCGGTGATCGGCTGGTCGGTCGGGTTGAAGTAGTGCATCTGCACGAAGCCCGCGGAGCTCGCCGCGATGTCGATGCCGAGCGGCTTGCCGGTCCCATCGTCAGCAGGCAGGCTCATCGTCTGGCTCGCCGTCTGTGCCGAGTACGTCCAGCGTGGGGTGTTCGCGACATCCCCGCCAAACCCGCAGTTCGCCGCCGACATCGTGCCGGGCGGCATCTTGTCGTTCGCGGTCGTGAACATGATGAGGTGATGGCTCCCGGGGGTCATCTCCGACACCCACTTCTTGATCGCCATCGGCTCGGTGTTCGGGGTCCGGAAGTAGTAGCAGTACGTGATCTCCTGGTTCGGCTGGATCACGACGTCGGGCGTGATGATCTGAAAGCCGCGAGCCGGCGGCTGGATCGATCCATCGACCGGCAACGCAGCGTCGCCACCACCATCTGCGGAGCTACCACCGCCACCGCACGCCGCGAGTGCGGAGACGAACAAGCAGGCGAACAGGCTACAGGTGCGCATCGAGAACCCCCTCAGGTCGAGGCGAGCGTATCAAGGTTGCCTGGGCTGTCCACGCCTTATCGAGGCACCGTTCGCGCGCCGCGGGTGGCTTCCTCTGACAGCGAGTGATGCCGCTGTGCGCCAGGACACGTAGACTCGCGACCATGGCGCAGTACGACGTGGACCTGTTCGTGATCGGCGGTGGCTCGGGAGGCGTGCGCGCAGCACGCGTCGCGGCCGAGCACGGCGCGCGCGTCGCCATCGCCGAGGCGGATCGGTGGGGCGGCACGTGCGTCATCCGCGGCTGCGTCCCGAAGAAGCTGCTCGTGTTCGCGAGTGAGGTCAGCCGCGCGATCGCCGATGCGCGCGGCCACGGCTGGTCGTTCGACGGCGTGCGGCATGACTGGGGCGCGCTGATCGCCGCGAAGGACAAGGAGATCGAGCGATTGTCGCAGGCCTACACCGCGCGCCTGAAGCAGGCGAAGGCCGAGGTGATCGACGGCCGCGCCGCGCTCCGCGATCCGCACACCGTCGAGGTCGCGGGCCGAACCATCACCGCAGCTCACATTCTGATCGCGACCGGCGGCGTCCCCCGGCGCCCCGCGGCGGGCACCTGGATCACCTCCGACGAGGCGTTCCACCTCCCGGAGCTGCCGCGCCGGCTCGGCATCCTCGGCGGCGGCTACATCGGCGTCGAGTTCGCCCACATCTTCGCCGGGCTCGGCGTGGAGGTGACGCTCATCCACCGCGACACCCACGTGCTCCGCGGCTTCGACCCCGACGTCCGCGAGGCGGTGACCCGCGGCCTGGCCGCCCACGGCATCGACGTCGTGTGCTGCACGGAGCTGATCGCGAAGGGCAACGTGCTGCACGTCGGTGGGCGCGCGATCGAGGTCGATCTCGCGATGGCGGCGATCGGCCGCGATCCCGCGATCCAGGGGCTCGGCCTGGGGGATGTCGGCGTCGCCCTCGACGCGCGCAGCGCGATCATCGTCGACGAGTACTCGCGGACCAGCGTGCCGAGCATCTACGCCGTCGGCGATGTCACGGGGCGGGTCGCGCTCACCCCGATCGCGATCCGCGAGGGCCATGCGGTCGCCGACACGCTGTTCGGCGGGCGGCCGACGGCCGTCCACCACGCGCGGATCCCCACCGCCGTGTTCTCGCAACCGCCGGCCGCGGCGATCGGCCTGACCGAGCCAGGCGCCCAGGCTGCCGGGCACGAGGTCGTCGTCTATCGCGCGCGGTTCCGGCCGATGCGCTACGCGCTCTCGCACCGCGACGAGCAGGTGCTGATCAAGGTGGTCGTCGACCGCGACACCGATCGCGTGCTCGGCGTCCACATGGTGGGGCCCGATGCCGCCGAGATCATCCAGGCCGCGGCGATCGCCGTGACGATGGGAGCGACGAAGGCCGATCTCGATCGCACGTTCGCGCTGCACCCGACGACGGCCGAGGAGCTCGTGCTCCTGCGCTGACGGCTCTCGCGAAAGGTCGCCGCCGGCCCCGAAGCCGTGCCCCGCTCGAACGGGCAGGGCGGCGCTGACCAGGTGTGCGCGGAGTCAGGGCTGGGCGCCAGCAATGATCCAGCGCTCGATCGCGGCGAGCTTCTCCTCGCACAGCGCCTCGGCCTGCAGCGGCATGAAGCCATCGCGGGGCGGCGGACCTTCGGCGCGACCGAGCGAGACCGCGAGGTAGCTGGTCGCGAGCGAGCCCGGGACGACGCGCGTCCAGCCGGTCACCGTCGAGGCGCCCTTGTTGACGAGGTTGTTGTACGCCGGGCCGGCGTCGAGGTTGAGCCCGACCTCGGGATCGGGCCCGCTGTGACACATCGACGTCGCACACGACGGCGTGAACACGTTCGCCTGCAGCCACGCGAAGTCGCTGTGCAACGTCGCCTCCTGACAGACGGTGAGCGCGGCTGCGTCGCCGGGCACGCCACCATCGCCGCTCGCCGGTCGGGCATCGCCCGTCGCGCCGCCATCGGGTCGGGTGGTATCGCCGTTCGGCCCTGCCGTGCCGTCCGTCCCACACCCGGCCGCGAGCAGCACGAACAGCACCGACAGCGAGCGATCCATGCGCTCCTTCGGAGCAACTCGCAGACCAGGGGGGACGCCCTCCACGAACGCAACGTCGGAGGTGCTAACTCCGCGAAACCACGGAACGCGTTCGCGGGCAGGACCACGGCTCCGGCGCACGAGCGCTACGCCGCGCGGGGGGGCACGCTCACGACAAGCGGTCGCGATAATCGCGGTAGCCGAACCGGCGATGCACGGTGATCGTGCCGGTCTTCGGATCGTGCGTCGCGATCGACGGCAGCCGTACGCCGTTGAACGTCGAGGTCTTCACCATCGTGTAGTGCGCCATGTCGAGGAACACCAGCTTGTCGCCGGGCGCGAGCGGGCGGTCGAAGCTGTAGTCGCCGACGACGTCGCCCGCGAGGCAGGTCAGGCCGCCGAGCCGGTAGGTGTGGGCGCGCTCGTTCGGCTCGCCGGCGTCGATGATCATCGGGCGGTACGGCATCTCGAGGACGTCGGGCATGTGCGCGGTGGCCGAGGTGTCGAGGATCGCGATCGGCATCCCGTTCTCGAGGGTGTCGAGCACGGTCGTCACGAGGACGCCGGTGCCGAGCGCGATCGCCTCGCCGGGCTCGAGGTAGACCGGCACCTGCCACTTGTCCTGGAAGTCGCGGACGAGCTTCACGAGCAGATCGCGATCGTAGTCGGGCCGCGTGATGTGGTGGCCGCCGCCGAAGTTGACCCACTTCATCTGCGGGATGAAGTCGCCGAACTGCTGCTCGAACGCGGCGATCGCGCGGCCGAGCGCGTCGCTGTTGACCTGACACAGCGTATGGAAGTGGAGGCCGTCGAGGCCCTCGAGGTCCGTGGCGCTGACGTGCTTGCGGACGGTGCCGAGCCGCGAGCAGGGGCCAGCCGGATCGTAGAGCGCGACCTCCACTTCCTGGTGCTCGTGGTTGACCCGCAGCCCGCACGAGATCGTGCGCCCCGCGCGGCGCGCCGCCTCGATCACGGGCCGGTGCCGGCGCCACTGCGATGGTGAGTTGAGGACGATGTGGTCGGCGAGCGTGACCAGCTCCTTCATCTCGTCGTCGGAGTACGCGGGCGCGTACGCGTGGACCTCGCCGCCGAGCTCCTCGCGCGCGAGCCGCGCCTCGGCGATCGAGCTCGACGTCGCGCCCGCGAGGTAGCGCTTGATCAGCGGGAACGTCGACCACTGCGCGAAGCCCTTGAGCGCGAGCAGGATCGTGCAGCCGGCGCGCTTCTGCACGTCATCGATGATCTGGAGGTTCGCCTCGAGCGCACCGAGGTCGGTGATGAAGATCGGCGTCTCGACCGTCGAGATATCGATCCTCCTCGCGACGTCCGCTCCGAGGCTTGCACCGGCCGACACGGAGGCTACCTCTCCTCGACGTGCCAGGGCAGGCCGCGCTTCGCGAGGTCTGCCAGGAACGGATCGGGATCCAGCTGCTCCATGTTGAACACGCCGGCGCCCTTCCACGCGCCGGTCGCCATCATCACGGCGCCGGTCACCGCGGGCACGCCGGTGGTGTACGAGACGGCCTGCGCGCGGACCTCCTTGTAGGTCTCGGCGTGGTCGGTGATGTTGTAGATGAAGTAGCGCTTCGGCTTGCCGTCCTTGATGCCCTCGCACAGGCAGCCGATCGACGTCTTGCCGGTGTAGTTCTGCGCGAGCGACGCCGGGTCGGGGAGCAGCGCGCGGAGGAACTTGATCGGGACGATCTTCTTGCCCTCGAACTCGACCTCGTCGATCCGCGTGATCCCGATGTTCTGCATGACCTCCAGGTGCTTGAGGTACGCCTCGCCGAACGTCATCCAGAACCGGATGCGCTTGAGCCCCTTGAGGTTCAGCGCGAGCGACTCGAGCTCCTCGTGATAGAGCAAGAAGCTCTTGCGCTCACCGACGCCGGGGTAGTCGAAGATCTTCGACACGCTCAGCGGATCGGTCTCCTTCCACTCGCCGTTCTCCCAGTAGCGGCCGCGCGCCGTGATCTCGCGGATGTTGATCTCGGGGTTGAAGTTCGTCGCGAACGCCTTGCCGTGCGTGCCGCCGTTGCAGTCGACGATGTCCACGTAGTGGATCTCGTCGAGCAGGTGCTTCTGGACGTACGCGCAGAACACGTTGGTGACGCCGGGATCGAAGCCCGAGCCGAG
This sequence comes from Myxococcota bacterium, assembly GCA_030857245.1. Classification (GTDB taxonomy): domain Bacteria; phylum Myxococcota_A; class Polyangia; order Haliangiales; family Haliangiaceae; genus JABFXX01. The sequence continues at coordinate 5,311 of JALZOI010000142.1, read as the reverse complement.
CAGCGCCATGCGGCCCGCCTTCGCGAACCGCTCCTGGTACGCCCACTGCCACGAGTACTCGAACTTCGCGACGTCGGGCGGCTCGTAGTTCGCGGTGTCGAGGTAGTCGACGCCGGCCGCCAGGCACGCATCCATGATGTGGAGGTCCTGGTACGGCAGCGCGACGTTGATGACGAGCTTGGGCCCGAACTCGCGGATCAGCTTGGTGAGCTGCGGGACGTCGTCGGCATCGACCTGGGCCGTCTGGATCTTGCGGCCGTGCATCTGCTCGATCTCGGCGGCGAGCTTCTCGACGGGAGCGAGCCGGCGACTCGCGAGCATGACGTCCGAGAACGCCTGCTGCTCCATCGCCGCCTTGTGAGCCACGACGCCGCCCACACCGCCTGCACCGATGATGAGGACCTTCGACATGGCGAAGTTCCTACCATGATCAGGCTGGATCAGGCTCGATCACGCGTCGTCGACATCGCCGTCGTCGCCGTTCCCGTCGACGGGCGTCAGATCGCGCTTCACGGACTTCGTCAGCCGGCGTCCGAACTTCTTCTGCTTCTGGCTGAAGATGTCGCGGGCGGCCTTGCGGCCCGACTGCATGAGGTCGTCGAGCCGCGCGTCGATCACGTCGCGGAGCTGCTTGACGGGATCGAGCCCGATGCCCTGACCGTGGGTCTCGACGAACTCGCGGAGCATCACGAGGTCGACGGCCGACGACAGGTGATCGGCGACGCTCTCGATCTCGGAGCGGATCGCGAGCGTCCGCGCGCCGGCGAGGTCCGCCACGAAGTCGAGCTGGTAGACGAGCTCCTTGGTGCGCCGGCGCCACGTGTGGAACCACTGGCGTGACGTCTTCGACAGCCGGCGGGCCCGGCGGGCCTGGCCGTAGACGTCCATGATGCCGTCGACGACGGTGCTGAACTTGAGCTCCGGCGGCAAGGCCGCGCCGAGCGCCTCCGCCTGGGCGGCGGCCCGAGCGGCGGCCTCGCTCAGCAGCTGCTTGAGCTCGGCCACGGCGGGGATGGCCTCGGCGGCGTTGTCGACGACCCGCCGGGCGGTGTCGCGATCATCCTCGGCGAGCTCGAGCTCGCCGAGCGTCTCGGGCGCCACCGCATGGTCCCGGACCGTCGAGAGCGAGCGGCGCGCCTCCTGGAGCGCGACCTTGACGGCCCGGCGCTCGCTCTTGGGGAGCGCGCCGGCGATCATCGAGAGCACGGCGCGGGCGCGGCGCAGCGCCTTGCGCGAATCGTGGACGGCCTTGGCGGAGTTGTCATCGACGAGCAGCACCGCCTGCTTCACGGCCGTGACCGCGTCGTGGAATGCGCCGAGCAGCTTCGCGCGCAGCTCGGTTGGATCGTGCAGCAGCGACGTCTTCACGCCGAACGGGCCGAGCTTGTCGTGCTCGGGCTGCGGATGCAGCTCGGCGTTGCCATTGATCGGAGGGGACGTCGCCATGACGTCACACCATACATTGGCGGATCCGGATTGACCGCCGGCGATCCGGCAATCCACCGGCTCTAGCAAACTTGTCACCGAGGCCGCGGGGAGTATCGTGGCGCCATGCCGAAGCCGATCCTGTTCCAGCCCGTCGAGAGTCCGTACCTCGTCGGGTTCGACGATAGCTTCAAGATCAAGAAGGCCGCGACGCGCGCCGACGCCGATCCGGGCAAGGCGGAGAACATCGAGGCCCTGCAGCAGCTCGTCGAGAAGCTCAACAAGCTGCAAGGCCGGCTCTACGCGCACAACCAGTACAGCGTGCTGCTCGTCTTCCAGGCGCTCGATGCCGCCGGCAAGGACGGCACCATCCGCGCGATCCTGACGGGCGTGAACCCGGTCGGGTGCCAGGTCTACGCGTACAAGGCGCCGAGCTCGAACGAGCTCGACCAGGACTACATGTGGCGCTGCTACCAGAACCTGCCGCAGCGCGGTCGGATCGGCGTCTGGAATCGGAGCCACTACGAGGAGACGATCGTCGTGCGCGTCCACCCCGAGCTCCTCGAGGGGCAGCGCCTGCCGCGGGTCCCGAAGAACCTCGACGATCTGTGGGAGCAGCGCTTCGAGTCGATCAATGCGTTCGAGAAGCACTGGGCGCGCAACGGCTGCGTCGTGCTGAAGTTCTTCCTCAACGTCTCGCAGGAGGAGCAGCACAAGCGGTTCCTCGACCGGGTCTCGGATCCCGACAACCACTGGAAGTTCAACGCCGGCGACATGAAGGAGAGCAAGCGCTGGGACGACTACCAGGCCGCGTACCAGGAGACGCTGCGCGCCACGAGCAAGCCGTGGGCGCCCTGGTACTCGATCCCCGCGGATGCGAAGCCGTACATGCGCCGGGCCGTCGCCGACATCATCGTCAAGACGCTCGACCAGCTCGACCTCGCGCCGCCCGAGCTCCCCGCGGACGACCTCCGCGAGCTCGAGGAGGTCAAGCGCGCGCTCGAGGCCGAGCAGCAGAAGAGCTGATCACGCGCTGGTGACGCCGCGCTCCTGCGCCGCGAAGTCGGGCGCCTGGCGCTTGCCACTCTCGCCGCTGCGCACCAGCGCGATGCGGAGCAGCACCGGCGCGATCAGCTGGTTGACGCCGAGCACGCTCAGCATCAGCACGGCCGCGAACGGGCCAAACGACGGGAACGTGCTCTGGATGACGACGACGAGGGCCAGCGTGAGTCCGGCCTGTGGCACGAGCCCGACCCACGCGTAGCGAGCGACCACGGGATCGATCCCGGTCAAGCGGCAGGCGGCGCGCGCGCCGAGATAGTACGCCGCGGCGCGGGTCGCGGCGATCACGACGACGGGCAGGGCGAGCGCCCACAGCTGTGGCAGGTCGAGGCGCATCCCGGCGAGCGCGAACCACACCAGGAACACCGGCAGCTGCGCCGACTCGAAGCCGTGGATGAGATCGGAGGCGTCCGCGCGCGCGAAGTTCTCGAGCCAGATCCCCGCCGCGAGCATCACGATCAGCGGATCGAGGTGGATCCGCGACCCGATCTCGGCGACCACCACGCACACCATGAGCGCGAACATCGGCGCGCCCTCCTTCACGGTGCGCAGGAACAACCCGAGCAGCATGCCGATCGCGACGCCGAACACGATCGACCCGAGCAGCTCCCAGCCGACGGCGAGAGCGGTCGCGACGACGTCGACGCCGCTGCCGATCAGCGCGCTGCCACTCGCCGCGACGACGGAGTAGACCACCACGACGACGAGGTCGGCCACGACCACCAGCGCGAGGAACATCCGGCTGAGCGGACCATCGGCCCGGGTCTCGGACTGCAGCGCCAGCACGATCGCCGGTGACTGCGGGGAGAGGGCAACCGCGATCACGACGCACATCACCAGCGCCTCGCCGACGGGGATGCCGTGGAACACCGGCAGCAGCGAGCGCATCGCGAACAGCACGCCGGTCAGCGCGACCATCCCACCGACGACGGCGAGGACCATGATCCAGCGGATCGTCCGCATGATCGGCCGCACGCGATCGAAGTTGAGCTCCGCGCCGGCGACCAGTCCGAGGATGCACGTCGCGACGTTGTTGACGATGCGCAGCTTGCCAGTCATCTGCGTGGTCACCAGCTCGAGCACGAACGGCCCCGACACCACGCCCGCGAGCAGGTAGCCGGAGAGCCGCGGCAGCTTGAGGCGCGCCATCAGCTGACCGGCGAAGTACGCGACGAGCAGGAGGTAGCCGAACGCGAGCAGCGTGCCGCTGGTGCCCGCGCTCATGCTGAACGTCCCCGCGACGTGCATGAGCCCGCCGATCGAGAGCAGGAGCAGCAGCGCGATCACGCCGGCCCCCGGGGCTCGTCGTCTCGGTAGGTCGGCGGGTCGTCGGCGTCGAGCTCGTCGATGCGCTCGGCGGCCGCCGCCGGCCGCGTGCTCTCGACCAGGCGCGCCGCCGTGTCGAGGTGCTTGGTCTCGAGCGGGCCGGTCGCCTGCACGAGGAGCTCGGTGACGATGGCGCCGCCGATCACGACGGTGACCACCCACGTCAGCCCGTTGCCGGGCATGCCCTCGGTGCTGATCACGAGCGCGATCGACAGCGCGGACATCGGCGCGAACAGGGTGCGCGGCCCGGTCAGCTCGCTGACGGGCGCCTCGACGACGCTGCGGGATGCGAAGACCCCGAGCCACTTGCCGAGCACCCGGGCGATCACGAACACCGGGATCAGCGCCCAGCCGCGCCAGTCAGTGACGCTCCACACCGCGCCGGCCACGATCAGGAACAGCAGGTGGACCGGACGTTCGAGGTGGCGGAGGATCCGGAAGATGTTCGCGCGCGCGTCGTTCGGGAAGTTCGTGACCAGCACGCCGGCGACGAAGCACACGACGAGCGGCGAGAGCCTCAGGTAGCCCGCGTAGCCCGCGGCGAACGCGATGCCGCCGAGCACGATCGCGAGGAACTCGGCGTTGGACGCCGGCACCCGCACCATCGCGAGGATCAACACGCCGACCGTGACGCCGATGCCGAGCGACACGAACACCCACGCCGTCTCCGGCAGCTGCCAGGCACTCTCGCCATCGCCCCGGAAGTACGCGGTGATGAAGAGCAGCCCGATCACACCCACGAGCTCGTCGAGCTGCGCGATCAGCACGTCGGCGCCGCGGCCCTGGCGCCAGCGGCGGCTCGCGAACCCGCGGTACCGCAGGGGGGCGGTCATCGCGGCGGCCGCGCCGAGCAGCACGACGTCGCGCCACACGCCGGGATCCCGCCACGACATGCCGAACGCGATCATCACGCCGCCGCACGCGCCGACGGTGATCACGAACGGCGCCACCGACTCGACCAGGATCATGTACGCGGTGCCCGTCGGGACGCGCTCGAGCACGCGGATGTCGAGCTGCGCCCCGATGATGAAGCCGAGCCAGCCCAGCCCGAACAGCAGCACGGGGCGGACGCCATCGAGCACCTCGCCGGTGAGGATGCCGACCGACGGCAAGCCCGCCACCAGCCCGAGCGCGATGAACGGAAAGCCCGCGCTGATGACGCCGCTGAAGCCGAACCGCTCCTGGAACCGCACGACGCGGCGATGGCCCCCGACGTACGCGAGCGCGAGCAGGACGATCAGCCCGCCGATCACCTTGATCGCGAACACCGTGGTCTCGGTCGTGCTCTCGGAGGTCGGCGCGGAGATCGCCTCGGGAGGTGCCGTCCCGGTGATCGGCGCGATCGGCTCGATCGGCAGCTCGAGGGGGGCCGCGTCCACCACCGCGGCATCCTCGGGCGGCCCGGCGTCGTCGAGCCCGGCGTCGTCGAGCCCGGCGTCGTCGAGCCCGGCGTCGTCGAGCCCGGCGTCGTCGAGCCCGGCGTCGCCGAGCCCGGCGT
>JALZOI010000141.1 GCA_030857245.1 Myxococcota bacterium | reverse complement strand
AGGACAATCGCCAGCCCGCCGAAATTCCCGACGCCCCACGAAAACTCCACCTTCAATCGATCTCTGGAAAGCCGCGCAACCCCGCGGGATCAGATCAGCTGGCGAGCGCCGTTATGAACTCTGGCGCGCGGGCGCGAGCTTCGGCGTGGCGCGCGGCCTCGATCGCCTTGTCCTGTGCCGACTTCCTCGGTCGTTTCTTCGGCGGCGTCATGTCAGGCCGCCATCCGCTCCACGAATGTCTCCGCGTCGACGAGCCGCTCGCGGAGGTCGCCATCGGAGAGCGTGCCGAGATCGGCGCCAGTCGCCGAGACCCGTTGCGTGCAGCAATCGGTCGGCGCGAGGCCCGTGGCGAGCCGCGCCTCCAACTCGGCACGCGGCAACTTGCCGATCCGGTCGGCGATCTTGGCGCGGAGGAACTCGTGCTTGAGCCGGTACCGCCACTCGAGCAGCTCGTCGGCCATCTGCTCGATCTCGGGCGTTGTGAGCGGGTGCTGGGCGTCGTTGACGGCGAGCGCCACCATGGTGCGTGTGAAGTCGCGATCGGTGTCGTGTGGGTCGTGCACGGTTCCTCCTTCAAGACTTTTGGTCAAGCCATCCGCTCGACGAGTGCCTCGGCGTCTTCGAGCGCGCTGCGCAGGTCGTCGTCCGACATCTCGGTGAGATCGCGGTGTGCGAACACCGCGTCCGGGTGGCTGGCGAGCAGATCGGCGAACCGCCGCTCCAGCGCCTCGCGCACCATCGCGAGGATCGACGGGCGAACGCGGCCCACGCGAGCCGTCGCGCGGTCGGCGCGCTGCTTCTCCAGGACGCGCGCACGCATCCCGTCGACGAACTGCCGGGCTTCGTCGCGCTCGGCGAGCGTCAGGCCGTCGCGACGAGCGGAGGCTTCGACGGCCGATTCGTACGAGATCGCCTCGTAGATCCGCAGGTTCTTCTTCTGATCGGTGGTCATGGTCATCTCCTCACGCCATCGCGCGGATGGCTTCGTCACGAAGGTCTTGTGGAAGGTTCTCGACGAGCGCGAGCAGGCGGCGCCGTGCGCTGTCGTAGGTGGGGGCGGGCATGCCGGTCGTGCGGACGATGTCGCGGCGATCGAGTACGCCCTCCCCGAAGCAGTCGAGGATCTTCGTCACCGTGTCGTCACCGGCGGCGAGCCGGTACAGCGCGGCGATCACGTCGTCGACGTAGCCCCGCAGGTCGACGCCGCGCTCGCTCGCGCGGTCGGCGGCCATCGACTCGGACATCTCGAGCTCGAGATCGAGCTTGGCGCCGTAGGTGGAGACGCGCGGGAAGCGCGTCAGGTGCCTCATCGCCATCGACGTGCGGCTGCGGATGACGCGCTTCAGGTGGAGATCGAGCGGCGCCTTGTACGGATCCCACGTGACGTCACCCGTCCACGTGTCGGTGATCGCGTCCTGGTACAGCTCCTTCCACAGGAAGTCGTCCTTCCGCTTCGTCTTCCGGTTCAGCCAGCTCGCGCGCTTCTTCGCGAACGCCGCCACGGAGTCGGCCAGTTCGTCGGTGAGCTGCGCGAGGAACGACTGCTCCCACGTCGCATCACGCGTGATCACTTCGGTTCGACCCAGTTGCTGGGTCGTGTTGCTTTCGTGCATTCCGGTCTCCCTTCTGCGGCCGACTCTAGGGGCTACCCCTGACACTGAACGCACGCGCAGTCATGGCGCAAAACGCCTAGAATCAGCTCGTGCTGCGGGTTTACGTGGGGATTCTCAGCTCGCCCACGATCGCCATGACCGCCGCGTGTTCAGCGCGCTTGCTGAGCGTCACCAGTCGCGGGCGCAGACTCGCTGTTCCACGGGCTGCGCCGCGTGACGCGCATCCCGTAGTTCTCCGGGGTCTGGGCCATCGGCGAGAGGCGTTCGAGCTGAAACGTGTTTTGCGAGCGTGGTCTCGATCTTCGTGCATGCCGACCAGTCGACTCTGCCGACGACACGCGCAGCGATGGCTTCGAGTCGCTCTCCTTCGACGAGGCTGTCCTTGAACCAGAGCTGCGAGCCGTCGCGCGCGAACGGACGAACCGACGTACTTGTGGATCGCCGATGCAAGACTGGCGTGCCCCGCGGTGATGAGCGGACTCGCGGTCATGCGCACGCGTCCGGTCCGATGGATCCGGCGCAGCTCGGGGACCACCGTGCCCACCGACCACCGGCGGTACGAGGTGCCTGACCGCGTCGGTCCCCAAAAGCGATGATCGATCGTAAGCGCCAAGGGCACTCGTGAACGCGGGCCGGCGCCCCTGTCGCACGTCGCCGAACAGCGTGAATTGCGCCGGTCGCGATTCCGGCCGCGATCCCGGTCACGTACGGTGGAGCCAAACTTCGCACGCAACCGGAGGCGCGTCTGGGCGAGAACCTGGACCATGGATGGTACAGCTTCGTCGGACGAGGCCCGTTTGGGTCCCCAGGCCAAGATTTCACTTGCGTTTTCACGACTCTCCAGTGGCGCAACTCGGGTCGTGATCGCCTCCACGTCCCGTGCTTTCAGCCTTGGATGGCCCGAAGGATTGCGCGAACATGCCCCCGCTTTGAGGGAAACATCAATGCGATCATTTTCTTACGCAGCAATCGTTGTCGCCGTGTTGTTGGCGGGGTGTCCGGGACGCGAGAACGTCCAGTGCGCGGAGGATACGGATTGCGACCTCAGCACCGGTGGCGTCTGCACGTTGGCATCGACGGGTAGCAAGTGGTGCGCGTATCCCGATCCGCAGTGCCCCACCGGCATGCGCTTCTCGGATCAAGATGTCGGCGACGGACTCGGCGGCACGTGCACGGATGGTCCCGCCCTGGTGAAGTACACGCTGACGGTGCAGGTCGGCGGCAACGGTACCGGCAACGTGTCGTCGGATCCCGCGGGCCTGACGTGCTCCTCGGGCACCGGCACGTGCATGGGCGAATTCACGCAAGGCACATTGGTCCAGCTCTTGGCGACCGCGACGCAAGGGTCCTTTCTGGGATGGGACAACGCGTGCCGAGGTCCAGGCGCGTGCATGGTGACCATGGACAAGAACCAGATGGTCGGCGCGTTGTTCGGCACGCCCGGCGAGGCGCTCTGGGTGAAGCAAGTCGGAACGCCGGGCGGTGAATTCGGCCGTGGGATCGCGGTCGACGCCGACGACAACCTCATCGCCGTCGGCGAGTTCAGCCAGGCGATCGCACCCGCGGGAACGGATCTGACCAGCGCGGGCGGCAAGGACATTTACGTCGTGAAGCTCGCGAGCGCGACCGGCGCCGTGCTCTGGGCGAAGCGGTTCGGCGGAACCGGCGACGACATCGGCTTCGCGGTCGCCGTCGACGCTGCGAAGAACATCTATGTCACGGGCCGCTTCCAGGGCACCGTCGACTTCGGCGGAGGTCCGCTGACGGTTGCCGGGCAGTCGGACATCTTCGCGCTCAAGCTCGACACGAACGGCAACTTCGGCTGGACGCGCCGGTTCGGCGGCACGAACTTCGACGTCGGCCATGCCATCGCGGCGCGCGGCACCTCGGTCGCCGTTGCGGGCTTCTTCAACGGCTCGGTCACGGTCGATACGACGACGCTCACGAGCGCGGGGTCGGCGGATATCTTCGTGATCGACATGGCGACGGCCAACGGCGCCACGACGTGGGTCAAGTCATTCGGCGGGACGTTCAGCGATCTCGCCAACGGCGTGACGATCGACAGCACCGGCAACGTCGCGCTTACCGGACAGTTCGCTGGCACGGTGAACTTCGGTGGGGGCGCGATGTCGACGCCTGGTGACTTCGCGAACGTCTTCCTGCTCAAGCTCGCCGCCGCCAACGGCGCGCACCTGTTCTCCAAGCAATTGGGCGGCGGCGACCATGACAACGGTGCGGCGATCACGGTCGACGCGTCCGACAACATCTTCCTGATCGGCGACTTCCGCGGCACCAACGCCGACTTCGGATGCGCAACCGGCCTCACGGCTTCGCAGACCAACTTGACCGACGTCTTCCTCGCAAAGTATTCGCAAGCCGGCGCGTGTCAGTGGGCCAAGGGCTTCGGCGGCACCGGCACGTTCGACCGGCGCGGCTTCGGCGTCACCGTAAACAGCGGCGGCGATGTCGCCGCGACGGGTTGGTTCTGTGGCTCGATGTCGTTCGGCGGGCCGATGCTGACGTCGGCGAGTGCGTGTGCCGCGTCCGACGTATTCGCGGCGCGCTTCGCAGGCGACGGCATGCACCTCAACTCCGTACGTGCGGGTGGCACGGGCTCGGAGCTCGGCATGGGCATCGCGCAGAGCACCGACGGACGATTCTTCGTCACCGGTGGCTTCCAGGGTTTCGCCGAGTTCGGCGGTGACACGCTCACCTCGGCCGGCGGGGACGATGCATTCATTCTCGGTCTCGCTCCACTTTGAGCGAGCGCTTAAATCCGTGAACATCGAGGATGGGGATGAGGTCGCCAATTCTTGCTTGCGCGACGACGGCGTTACTCGCGCTCATGCTGATGGCATCGAGCGCGCACGCCGGTGATCCGCTCGCGAAGCCTTCCAATGCCGAGGCACGCGAGCGCCTCACCGCGGGAAACAAGCTCTACCGGGTGCGCGAGTTCGAGAGAGCCGTCGAGGAGTACAAGGCCGGCGCGTTGAAGGAAGACATGCCCGTCTTTCACTACAACCTCGGGCAGTGCTACCGCCAACTCGGCAAGTACGAGGAAGCGATCTGGCACTACGAGCGCTTCCTCGATCGCGGACGTCCGACCGGCGAGATCAAGGACGCCGTCGAGGGCTTCATCAAGCAGATGAAGGACGAGCTCGCGAAGAAGGCGATGAGCCAGCCGCCCACGGAGCCGGCGCCGGACGCGACGCCGACCGCACCGAGCCCGACACCGGCGACCGTTACCGTCGTCGATCGAGCGGAACCTTGGTACACGGATGGTTTCGGTTGGGGACTCACCGGTGTCGGAGTCGTCGGCGTCGGCATCTCGCTAGGCTTTGTGATCAGCGCGCGCGGACTCGACAAGGACGCGAACGCGGAAACCCGACAGGATGTCCGCGACGAGTTGCACGAACGCGCGAGCGATCGTCGTCTCATCGGTGTCGTCGTCGGGATCGCGGGCGGCGCTGCGCTCGTTACGGGCATCGTCAAGTTGATCATCCGCCCGAAGGACCGCGAGCGTACGATCACGACGTCGTTCGGCGTCGGCGTCGCACGAGACGGCGTCTTCGTGATGGGGAGATTCTGAGGTCACGATGATCGGCGCGCAGATCGGTCAGCTGACGATCAAGCGCAAGCTCGGCGAGGGCGGCATGGGTGCCGTGTACTACGCGGAGCACCAGGTGCTCCGCACGCCTCGCGTCATCAAGGTGCTGCTTCCGCAGTGGACGCAGAACGCGATGATCGTGCAGCGCTTCGTCAACGAAGCCCGCGCGGCGGCATCCATCAAGCATCGCAATATCATCGAGGTCCACGACTGCGGCCAGCTTCCCGACGGCTCTTGGTTCATCGTGATGGACTACCTCGAAGGCGGCACGCTCGCTGCGTTCTGCGCGTCGCAGGGTGGACCGTTGTCGATGCACGCCGCCTTGCAGATCATCGCGCCGGTCGCGAACGGTCTCGAAGCGGCGCACGCAGCGAACATCGTCCATCGCGATCTCAAGCCCGACAACATCTTCCTCGTCCAGCACGAGACCAACCCGCACCACCCGATCATCCTCGACTTCGGCATCGCGAAGCTCGGCGAGGCCGACGGCGGCGCCGTCACGCGCACCGGCATGATGGCGGGTACGCCCGCATACATGGCACCCGAGCAGATGCGCGATCTGAAGATCGTCGACAAGCGGAGCGACGTGTACGCGCTCGGCGTCGTCGCGTACCAGATGATCACCGGCGGCTGGTTGCCGTACGCCAGCAAGAACGCGCCGCACGAATACAACGACCTCAGCGCCGCCGAGATCTACCACCGGCAGATGTCGCAACCAGCCGTCGATCCGCGGCATCGCTTCGATGGCGTATCGGATCGTTGGGCGAACGCGATCCTTGCCGCGCTCCATCCCGATCCCGCACGGCGACCCCAAACCGCGCGCGCGTTCGCGCTGCTCCTCGCCGAGGCGACGCCCGGCGACGCGTTCGAGGCCGCAGGCACCGACATCGTTCGCACGTACGCGCACGAGCTGCTCGAGATCGGCAACCTGCTCGAAACGGTGCGTTCGCCGACACCGAAGGTGAAGGTTCCCACCGGACGCTACCAGCTCGGCGACCGCCTCGGCGTCGGCGGAATGGCGGAGGTCTTTCGCGGCACCGTGATCGGTGCCGAAGGCTTCGTGCGTCCGGTCGCCGTCAAGAAGGTCCTACCCGGCTTCTCCACGGTGCCACAGTTCGCGTCGATGTTCGTGCAAGAGGCGCAGATCGCGTCACAGCTCTCTCATCCGAACATCGTCTCGGTCCTCGACTTCGATCGGGATCCCGACGGACGCCTGTTCCTTGTGATGGAGTACGTCGAGGGCCGCGACCTCTCGAGTCTCGCGGAGACCGGACTCCTGCCGTTCTCGACGCTGAACTTCGTGATGAGCGAGGCGCTGCGCGGACTCGGCTACGCGCACGAACTGCCGACGGCTGGCAGCATCCGCGGTGTCGTCCATCGCGACGTGTCGCCGCACAACGTGCTCCTGTCGTGGGAGGGCGCGGTCAAGCTCTCCGACTTCGGCATCGCGAAGGCGCGCGAAGCCAGCAACGCGACGGCATCGACGATGCTCAAAGGCAAGCCGAGCTACATGTCGCCGGAGCAAGCGAACGGCGAACAGCTCGACGGCCGCTCCGACTTGTTCGCCGTGGGCGTGATGCTGTGGGAGGCACTCACCGGGCGCCGGCTCTTCGACGGCAACACGCAAGAGATCATCGCGCAGGTCCTGTTCCGCCCCATCCCGCGCCCCAGCTCGTTGCGCGCGGGCGTTCCAGCGGATCTCGAATCGATCACGATGCGACTTCTCGAACGTGATCGCTCCGCGCGCTACGCCAACGCGGAGCTCGCGGTCGACGACCTCGCGCGCTGCGCCGACGCGCCCCGGAACGGGCGGAGTGAGCTCGCCAGGCTGCTCGCAGAACGCTTCCCGCAAGCGGTCGCCGGGCGCGCATCTCGGCAGCAGATCCAGCCGCCGTCGGGATCGAACGGCACGCGTTCCGCGCCCACCGCCCAAGACCGACGTCCACCCGCAGTCGCGACGCCCGTGATGCCCGCACAGACGCCAGCGACACCATGGCAACCGTCGAGTACGACGCTCGCGAGTGCCGCGAGTCAGTCCGTCGCGCCGAGGCGCGTGGCTGCTCGGCGGCCCTGGATCGCCGGCATCGGCGCCGTCGTGGTCGTGGGGATGAGTCTCGGCGCATTCCTTGCGTTCCGAAAAGGCGACGAACGGCAACCCGTGTCGGCAGCGCCATCGATCGACGCCGCGGCACCTGTCGTGCTCGGGGAGATCCGGATCGCGACGGTGCCGACCGGCGCCACCGTCAAAGTTGATGGTCACTCTCGTGGCCCATCGCCGATCACGTTGCAGTTCACGCCCGGCACGCGCATCGCGATCATGGCCGAGAACGACGGTTACATGCCTGCGTCGCAGACGATCACGGTCGGCGAAGGCACGCAGGAGCTGTCGCTGACACTGCCGCCGACACCGGTGGCGATCGGCATCGACGCTGGCGTTCTCGACGCCGGCAACGTCACGTCGGTTGCAGATACGCCGCCGACGAACCGCACGAAGAAGCCGCCCAAGGACTCGCGCACCAAATCGAGTGGCAGCGCGGGCACGAAGGGGAGCGGAAGCTACAACCCGAACGACGTCGTGGGCGACTGAACGCGGCGCGCGCCGGAGCCGTACACTAGGCTCCAGGATGCCCAATCGGACGCACTCCGACGAGATCGGCGAGTCGGCGAGTCGAGTGCGACAGATCGCCGCAATAGTTGCGCTTCGTTCACGAAGCCGTGCCGCTCCTGCGAAGAGATCTTCCGATTGGCTCGGGTCAAATCTTGGTTGGACCAGTCGCGTCAGCAGGTTGTCTTCTCGGGTGACCCAAACTCATCAAACACGAAGCGACGTGCCAATGAGGTGATCGTTAACATGAACATCGGCAACGGCCGTGCGAACGGCGGGACGACAAATCGCAAGTCGTGAATTCCGAAGGGTGACTTCCGCCGCGTGAAAATCGAGCGGCAAATCGGCGCCGGTTTCATGTCGGCGCGAGATCAGTGCGAGCGCAGGTATCCGAGAACGTGCACGTGCTCCCGATCGCGACGTACGATCGGTCGTGTGATTCCAAGCGCTTCACTTTTGGCGTGTCGTCGCTCGCGTCGTCGGACGGCGTGCGATCGCGGGTCGAAGATGAACGTGCGCGCGATCCACCCGTGATGCGGTCGCGCCGTAACCGTGAACACGTGAACGCATCGGCTAACCGCGCGAGACGCGCGCCGTAGAAGAAGCGGGCCAGGATTCTTTCGCCTCCGTCATAGTTCGGGCCGGTTCGAGTGCCTTGGAGAGTACAGGGCCTCGATCGAAGTCACCCGCTGCGGTGACGAGGGCCCTGACGGATGTCCGCGGTGCGGACACCGCGCCCTCCGTTCACGCCGAGGTCTCCATGTCGCCACTCGCATTCGACAAGCAAGGAAAGCCGTTCTCGTGGCACGCGCGGACCGCCAAGCTCCGCCTTCGCCTGTTCCGCACGCCGTCGTCGCGCGGCACGTGCAGTCAGGTGCTCGACAGCGCGGGCAACCCGCAGTTCGTCGACGCAAACATCGAGTACCCGGAGTTTCGTCGCGTGGTCGGCAACGTGCCCGGCCTCTACCGCCTCGATCAGTGCGACGAGGATGGCGTCGAGATCGAGGGTGCCCCTCCGGGATACGTGTCGAGCGAGCAGCTGCGCAACGCGGCGCCGACCGACGCCGCGCACGGCGACGTGAGCGCGCTCGCCATCATCGACCGCCTGGTCGCGACCCAGGAGCGCCTGGTCGCGACCCAGGCCGACGTCATGAAGCAGATGGCATCGCAGCACGCCGCGATGCTCGCCGCGGGCGCCGAGGTCATGCGCGCGCCGTATCGCGCGGCGCCGGCGGCCGAGCTGCGCAACGCGGATGCGAGCGAGGACAACGACAACACCGACGATGAGAACGACCACAACGACGGGGAGCAGCTCGACGAGTCGAACCCCTGGAACCCGATGCTGCGTATGTTGGAGCCGCACCTCCCGTAGCTCGGCGCGTTCCTCTACCAGAAGTTCGTCGAGTTCGTGCAGCGCAAGCCGAACGCACCCGTCGCGACGCCCCCCGCGGCGACGCCCGCCCCGATGCCCGCGCCCGCTGCGGCGACCGATTTCACGTCGCCGCATGGGGCCCGAGAGCCGGTGGACGTCGCCGCGGGGTTCGAGGCCGAGGACGACTTCGAGGTCGAGACCATCGAGCTCGATGCGTCGCAGGTTCCCTCGGATGCGCCAGCGGCGAGCGCCACGGTGCCCGCGCCGACGGTCGCGCCTACCGCCGAAGCGACCATGCCGCCCGCGCCGACCCCCGAGCAGCTCGCGCACCTCTACGCGATCCGCGAGCGCCTGTCGGTGAAGGAGCGCGCGATCGCCGAGAACGCAATCGCCCGCATGGCACCCGACATGCTCGCGCGCTGGCTCGCCCAGCTATCGGCGATGTCCGTCGAGGACGCGACCAGCGCCATCCGCACGATGGTCGCGCAGCTCGACACGCCTCGCGGCAAGGAGCGCCGCTGAAGGCGCCACCCGAACGCTTCCCTTCTTCGCTTCCAGGAGAACGAACGTGATCGCAGCCCCGATGAATGACCACGCGTGCCTCGGCCCGACGACCGACCTGATCGTCGCCGAGCTCGACGCTCGCAATCCGACGATCCTCGATCTGGCCGCGCGGTTCGACGATACCGATGACCTCGCGGCGTGGTTCCGCACGCTACCCCAGCGCGACGACGACGGCGATCCGGCTGATGGTCCGAAGGTCGCCGCGTGCCGGCCGCCGCAGCGGCTCGACTTCACGAATCCTTCCCCGAACTGCTTCGAGCGAAGTGCATCTTGGACGGCTGCCGCCGAGCTTATCGACCCGGAACGCGTCTATCGGCTCGCCACGGTCGCGACGCCAAACGGCCTGCACACGTTCCCGACTCGTGACGGCGCGCCGGTGGTCCTCGATCCCAAGGGGACGCGGAACACGCCGCGCGGCCCGGTGTCGACCGTCGACGACGCGACCCGCCGGCTCCGCCTTCAGCGGCTGATTGGCCTCGACGAGACCAAAGGACTACGCGGCGACCTCGCTCGAGCGCACCGCGCGAAGCAGGTCGGCTATTCGACCTGGGCCGATGGCCGGCCGATCGATCAGGCGATCGCGAGCATGGAGAACGCGCTCGCGAGCTTCCAGGCGCAGCTCGATGCCATCCCCACACGCGACACGCGCAACGCTGGCGCCGCCGCCGGCCCGATCATGCTCACGCCGACCGAGGCGATCGACTGGATCGCCGAGCTGGCGAAGGCGCGGGCTGAGGCGTTGCCCGATGGTTCGCGCCGCGTCGCTCGCGGGCATCTCGCGATGCGCGGCGTGCTCGTGCTGCAACCGATCTGCATCGCCGACGCGCGCGACGTCGCATTCGTGCTCGCGCTCGCCGAGCGCGAGGCCCGCGCGCACGGCCTCACCGGACTCAAGATCGTCCACTCCACGGCGCGCGCGCTCGACGCGCTCGACCAGTTCGCCGCCGAGCAGGCCACGGCGCCGCGGAACAACCCCTGGGCGATGCTGGCGATCAACACGATCGCGGGCAACAAGGATCTCCAGAAGCTCTTCGGTTCGCTCGTCAACGTCGGCGGGCGGATCGCGGTGGGTGCGGGGACGGAAGCAGTCAAGCTCAAGCTCGGCGCCGCGGGCGTGAGCCCGCCTCTGATCACCGCGTTCGAGAGGGAGCTGAACCGCGAGGGGCTCACGCTCGGTGCGTTCGCCAAGCCGTCACCGATGATTGGATCGCTCGACGCGATGACGCCGCAAGCGCTCGGCGGTCGCTGGCTCGCCCAGAAGTTCTGACCACCTGCTCACCGTCGGCGCAGTCGCGCCGATGCCCTGTTTCCCGCCGCCTGCATATCGCGGTGCGGCGTTCACGCGGCTCGAGATCCGAGCCGAAGGAGTCGTCTCATGTCTGCGTCTCGTTCCACCCGCTCTGCTCGCTCACCGAAGAAGACCCGCGCGGCGACCGCCGTCGTTCAGCCACCGTGGATCGACGACGGCATCGACTACGGTCCCGCCAACACCGCCGCGCGCGACCTCGCACTGTGGGCGCTCGATCTCGCCGAGCGCGATGTCGAAGACTGGCCGGCCGCGCGCAAGCACGTGCGAAACGCGCGCCGGTTCGTGCTCGCGCGCCTCGGCGGCAAGGAGCGCCGCATGCCGGTGGAGGACGTCATCTTCACCGCGAGCCTACTCGCGCGGATCTTCGACGACGACCTCGGCCTCGGCCTCGCCGACTCGCTGTCGATCTTCGACGCGCTCGATCTGCCGGCCGACATCATCCCGTTCCCTCCGCGTCCGAAGTCGCCCGCGACCGGCGCACGGCCCGCGGTGCGCGCACCGAGTCGCATCGCGCACATCCCGCCGCCACTGCGGCTCTGCGACGAGTGCGGCTACGTCCACGAGCCCGGCCTCCATGTCGGCTACCGCAACGCCGCGTAGCTCGATCGCCCATCACCAGGAGTCCACACGAAGGAGCACGTTATGAAGAAGAAGAAGCCTCGCAAGTTCAAGCGCCCCTCGCATCGCAACGCGACCGCCGGGCCCGCGCCAACCGCCGCAGCGCGTCCGCGCACGCGCAGCGCACGGTCGGCACCGCCTGACTGGAAGACCATCGCTGCCGCGGTCGCGGGCGGTGCGGGGAGCGCCGCGCTCGGCGGCCTCGTCGTGAACCAACAGATCCTGTCGCCCGAAGCGGTCGGCATCGGCCTCATCCTCGGTGGAGGCGCCACGGCGTACTTCTCCGAGGGGACGCCGCGCGTCGTCGGGACTAGCATCGCCGCCGCGGGCGCCGGCCAGTTCGCGCTGGCGCTGATGAACAAGCGCGCGATCAGGTCGCACGCCGACGCCAACACCGGCACCCCGAAAGTCGCGCCGCCGACGGTCGCGCAGCTCCAGCCGCCCCCGGCGGTCGCCCCTCGGAAGAGCGCGAGCGGAGGCGGCTACGTCGTCGATCTGTTCCGCGACGCTGCGAACGACCTGGACATGGTCGAGGACGAATGGCGCTACGGCGTTCGCGACGATGCGTACCCCGAGGCTAGCGAGCCGCTGGTCATCGATCTCGACGACGACATCGCAGCGTAACGAGGAGACCGAATCGGAGCCTGGGTTCGCGCGAGCGGCCATGGCCGCCGCAACCGAAAGGAACCATATGGACTACGATCTCACTTATGTCGACGACGAGCGGAACGCCACTCGCGTCTCGGACCACCGCAGGCCGGGCGGCAACCGCCCGGGCTATCGCCCGCGGCCTCCGCGCACGGTGGTCGTTCCGCCGGGCGCGCGCCCGACGGTGATCACCGGCGGTAGCAGCTCGGCCGGGTACTACCGGCCGACCGCCTACCCGCAGCAGCCGTACATGGGCGACTCGTTCGCGTCCCGCTTCGGGATGACGACCGGCGAGCTGATCGACACGGGCATCCAGGTGCTCGCCGCGATCCAGGCGCTGCCCGCTGCGCCGACGGCGCAAGGCGAGGCCGGTGTCGACGTCGAGAACCTCATCACCTACCAGGGCGCGCTCTGGCAGCACGCCAAGCGCGACGAGCAGCTTCGTACGCTCGGTGGGCTGCTCGCTCGGATCC
>JALZOI010000714.1 GCA_030857245.1 Myxococcota bacterium | reverse complement strand
GATATCGACCGTGCTGATCTTCGCGACCAGCGGCTGTCAGCACCGACCTCGTAGGGCACCACTTCCACCGAGATCACCGGGGACCAGGGGGACCACCCCGCTCAAGAAGTGGCGGCGTATCGACGGCGTCCGGATAATTCACCGAGCGATGGAAAGAGTGAGGGCCCAGGTCGCCACCTGAGCCCTCGGTACCAGCAGCGACGGATGGACGAGCCAGTACGAGACGTACTGTCTTCGTGCCTGAGGTCGCTGTCCAGTTCTCGACCATCCACGCCGGATGGACGAGCTCGATGTCTTCGCGTTGACCTGCGCCCAGTGCGCTGCGGCCTTCGTGGTCTGCCGGCCTGACTACCGTGGGCAGAGTTATTGCGGCGACGAGTGCCGCGAGTACGGGCGGGCTGCGATCCGGAGGCTCGCCAGCGCCAAGCATCAGCGGAGTGACGAAGGCCGCCGCGATCACGCCGTGCACCAGTGTGCGTTGGTCGCGCGCAAGCACGCGGAGTCACGGGCGATGACTGATGTGCGTCGCCAGGAAGTTGCGCCTCGTGCTGAATGCTCTGCGCCGGACACCTCGCCGCTGCTCGTGACGACCGCGAGCACGGTCGCGATCGCCGGCAAGGACACAGATGCAATACACGGTGGTCATCCTCCCGTCGCCGACGAGGACGCGCGTGCTTGTAACCCAGGGCTGCGACGAGCTGCTGCGGGCAATCTTGCCGCCGCCCTCGTCGGTGCATCACGAGCGCTCGGTGATCTCGTTCCTGCAAGGCCTCTCGCTGTGGCTCGACGCGAAGCTCCACGTTGTGTTGTCTGTGGACGAGCGGGCAGCCGGGTTCTGCCTCGCCCTCACCGACGAGATGGGCCTCGGAATGCGCTCGGTGTACTTCGACGTCGAGGTCCGTGACCCACGCGCTCGTCGTCGACGAGGACAGCGGATTCGTGGCATCGGCGACTTCACCGACCTGCGCCAGCTCTACCTCCGATCGCTCGGCCCCGACGAAAACTGACGATGGCCAAGCTGCCCACGCTCGCCGCCGCGCTCGCGGAGCAGGACACCCGCCTGTCCGAGGTGCTGAGGCTCTCGCTCGTCGAGGGCCTGCCGATCCGCGCGATCTCGAGACGTCTCGCGCTATCGCGCAAAACGGTGCGCCGGATGCTCGCGCGTGGTCCGGCTCGCACCGCGGCTCCGTCGGCGCCGCGCCCGTCGCTGCTCGATGCATACGAGCCGGAGATCCGGCGGCTGCTCGATGACACGCCCGAGCTGACAGCGCCCGCAATCCTCGAGCGACTGCGCCCGCTCGGCTACACGGGCGGCGTCTCGATCTTGCGCGACCGCGTGAGCAAGCTGCGCCCGCGCGCGCCCAAGGAAACGTTCCTGACGCTCGACTTCAAACCAGGCGAGGCGTTTCAGATCGACTGGGCGGACTTCGGGTTCGCACTGCCGGGTTGTCCGCGGCGCGTGTCCGCGTTCGTGATGGTCGCGTGTTACTCGCGTTACCTCTACCTCGAGTTCGCGCTGAGCCAGGCAATGGGCACGTTCCTGCGCTGCATGGAGCGCGGCCTTCAGTTCTTCGGCGGCGTCGCCGAGGCCGACATCTTCGACAACATGAAGACGGTCGTGCTCTCGCACACGCCGCACGCGACCGTGTTCAATCCGCGGTTCCTCGAATACGCACGCACCCGCGGGTTCGCGGCGATCGCTTGCAATCCTCGTCGAGGAAACGAAAAGGGACGCGTCGAGCGTCCGATCGGATTCGTGCGCTCGCGGTTCTGGCCCGGCCGCAGGTTCGTCGACCTTCTCGACCTCAATACGCAGGCCGCGCGCTGGCGCGATGACATCGCCAATCACCGCGTGCATGACGTTACAGGCAAGGTCCCCGCACTCGTGTTTCGCAACGCGGAGCGACCGCGTCTGCGCCCGATCTCGGACACGCGGTTCAATGTCGACGACATCGACACGCAGCAGGTCACCAAGATGTTCCGCGTCGGGTTCGACCGCAATCGCTACAGCGTGCCGTGGCGGCTCGAGAGCCAGACCGTGCTCGTCCGAGCCGACGACGACACCGTCCGTGCATTCCTCGGAGACAAACAGGTCGCGATCCACCGCCGCTCGTGGAGGACCGGGGAGGACATCGAGCACCCCTCGCACCGTGAGGGGCTGCTCAAGCAGAAGCCGCGCGCCGCGGCCAGCGCGCTGCCACATGGCCTCGCCGGCCTCGCCGAGACCGGCGTCGCATACTTCAAGATCGTCGCCGCCGGTGGCCGCTCGGTTCATCGCGAGACCGTCCGGTTGGTGTTCCTCGTCGAGTTGTTCGGCACGACCACGACCCGCGACGCGATGATCGAGGTCATGGCCACGGGCCATGTCGGCGCCGAATACGTCGAGTACGTGCTGCGCCACAAGAAGCGGCTCACTCCGGCACCCCCGCCACTGCGGCTCGGCGATCCGACCCTCGACACGCTCTCGCTGCGCGAGCCCGATCTCGCGCTCTACGACGAGTTGGTCCCCGCCCCGATGACACGCGATCCGGGCCCATCGCCCACCGCCCCCGCAGATCAGGAGCCCGTCCCCGATGACCAAGAAGCCCACTGACGACGACAACGACGATTCCCTCGACTTCTTGATCCCGAAGCTGCGCGCGCTGCGCCTTCCCGGGATGGCGCGGTTTGTCGCGAGCCTGCTCGCACAGGCGAGCGCCGACAATCTCACCGACCTCGCGATCCTGCACCGCCTCTGCGACGAGGAGCGGGCGAGTCGCCTCAAGAGCGCGGTCGACCGTCGCGTCAAGGACGCGCGGTTCCCCGAGGTCAGCACCGTCGACGGCTTCGACTTCGACTTCTGCCCCATCCGCAAGAAGCTGCGTGCACGCTACCTCGCGCTCCACGACCTCACCTTCCTCGACACGGGCGTCAATCCGTTGTTCATCGGCATCCCCGGCGCCGGCAAGACCTTCCTCGCCCGCGCGCTCGCGTTCCGCGCCTGTCAGGCCAACCGACGCGTCGTGTTCACGTCCGCCACACGCATGCTCAACGACCTCGCCGGCGCCGAGATCCACGGTCAGCTCGAGCGCGTGCTCCGTCGCTACTGCCGCGCCGACCTCCTCGTCATCGACGACTTCGCGGTCCTCGCGATGGACCCTTCGCAGGCCAACCACGCCTTCCAGGTCATCTCCGAGCGCTACGAGTATCGGCGCTCGACCGCCATCACCACCAACCGCTTGTTCAAGGACTGGCCCAAGGTGTTCCCTGACGCGCTCAACGCGCAGGTGATCGCCGAGCGGTTCACCGAGCGCGCCGAGCGCTTCATCATGGACGGAAAAGGGTATCGACCGAACAAGGCCACGACCTGACCAGCGCGGGCCGCTGCACGAAACGGCGGCTCGCGTCCTGCTTCGACATCTCGACGATCGCAACTCGCGATCGCGGTCGGCTGCGTCGCCGCGCACCACGGCCAAGGCGAAGAACCGCGCCGCCACCACCGGGTGGGTCCCTGGTCACCGGTGACGTCGGTGGTTCTGGTACCCGCGCTGACCGGTGGCGACACCAGAACGGGGTCAACGCAGCGCATACTCCCTTGGATAGCGGGAGCAGTGAGCCCTCGGCCACGGTCCTTGCGATGCGAGATGGATCCGCAGTGTCCAATCCATGGTGCAGGTCGTCGTGCCATCGCGCGGCTTCCTGAAACACCAGCTGGCGAGAGGCACCTGCGGCCCCGATGTCGTGCTCCGCTCGGCGTAGCGAGACGACAGGATTCCTCACACGACCGCGAGCTGAAAGAAGTGGGGCCGGTGCGCACTGCCTCTACCGTGGTGCTGCGGTGAGGACGATTGTCGTGCCTCGAGCCAAACCCAGCCGGATCGCTGTGCCGACCGGCACAGTGAGTAACGAGATCGCGG
>JALZOI010000713.1 GCA_030857245.1 Myxococcota bacterium | reverse complement strand
GGCACGGCGCGCTCGTCGACGCCGGGCTCGCCGTCGCGGTACCCGCGGTGCTCGCCGCTCGCTATCGCATCGGCCCCGGCGCGATCCACCGCGCGATCGCCGCGACGCTCGAGCGCACCCGCGACGAGGCGCCGGCCGATCCGACCGCGCAGCTCGAGCACTTCATCCGGCAGACCCGCGATGCGCGGCTCGGCGCCCACGCCCGCCGCGTCGATCGGCTCGGCACGTGGGACGGCCTCGTGCTCCCGACCGATGTCCTCGACAGCCTGCGCGAGCTCGTCGCGCGGGTCCGGCACCGCCGCACGGTGTTCGAGACCTGGGGCATGGAGCAGACGATGGCGACCTCGCGCGGCCTCACCGCGCTGTTCTCGGGACCGCCCGGCACCGGCAAGACGCTCGTCGCCGGCGTGATCGCACGCGAGCTCGGCCTCGAGCTCTACCAGGTCGACCTCTCGAAGCTGATGTCGAAGTGGCTCGGCGAGACCGAGCGCAACCTCGCCTCGATCTTCGACGCCGCCGAGGACGGCCAGGTGATCCTGCTGTTCGACGAGGCCGACTCGCTGTTCGCCAAGCGCACCGAGGTGCGGTCGTCGAACGATCGCTACGCGAACCTCGAGGTCAACTACCTGCTGCAGCGCCTCGACAGCTTCGAGGGCATCGCGATCCTGACGACCAACGCCAGCGGCGGCATCGACCCCGCCTTCAAGCGCCGCCTGTCGTTCCGGCTGTCGTTCCCGTTCCCCGACGAGGAGACCCGCGAGCAGCTGTGGCGAGCCCACCTCCCGGCGTCGCTGCCGCAGGCGGGCGTGCTCGCGTTCGACAAGCTCGCGCACAAGTACCAGCTCTCGGGCGGCTACATCCGCAACGCCTGCCTGCGCGCCGCGTTCCTCGCGGCCCAGGACGAGTCGGCGCTCGCGCAACACCACCTCGAGCGCGCCGTCGCGCTCGAGTTCGCGGAGCTCGGCAAGCTGTCGAGCGGTGGCGCGATCGAATGACGAAGCGCAGCACCCGGGCAGCCCTTCGGCCGTACCTGAGGCCCTGAGCTGCGGTAGCGTCGCGCGATGCGCACCGCCACCCTGCTCGCTCTCGTGATCGCCACCTCCGCTGCCTGCGGCGGCAGCGCCCCGCCCCCGGCTCGGCCGGCCGCCGTCGCCGCGGACCGCGTGCTGGTCAACGTCGATGCCGAGGGGGTCGGCCTCGGCGGGCACGACCCGATCGCCTACGTGACCGCCAACGCCGCGACGCCCGGCTCCCCCGCCCAGACGGCTCGCCACGGTGGCGCGGTGTACCGGTTCGTCTCGGCCGAGCACCACGCGACGTTCGAGGCCGACCGCGCGAAGCACGCGCCCGCCTATGGCGGCTACTGCGCGTTCGCCGCGTCGCAGAACCGTCTGTCACCGAGCGACCCGACCACGTTCCTCGTGCTCGACGGACAGCTGCTCGTGTTCACGAACCCCGACTTCCTCGCGCAGTTCAACCTGGATCCCGCCGGCAACAAGCAGAAGGCGGACGCGAACTGGCCCGGGCTCGTCGCGAAGCACGGCACGCCGGCCGCTCCCTAGAACCGCGAGCTCGCGCCCGCGGGCTCACCGTCACGGCGCGAACCACGCCGCGGGCACGCGGCCGCTCCAGCAGGTCACGGTGCGCGGCGCCCACGGCGCGGAGCTCTTCGCGCGGGTTGGCTGCGCGACGGTGCCCTCCGCGAGGCCTTCGGCGGGCGACCAGTCCGCGCGCTGTCCCGGCGCGAGCCCGTGGAGCCCGCTCTGGTGATAGTGGATGACGAACGTGTGGCCGGCGACGCGCGCGCCGAGGAAGTCCGCGAGCCGCTCGGCGAAGTCGATGCCGGGTAGCGCGCCGAACGTCTCGCAGGTGCGGAACCACACGAGCGCTCGCGGCGCGAGGCGCTCGCGGACCGCGTCGAGCTGCGGGCGCAGTGGTGCGTGCACGGCGAGCGCGCGCGCATCGAGCGGGGCGCCGTCGATCAGCGCGGCGCCCCACGTGCCGTGTCCCCAGTACTGGACCTCTTCGATCGGCTCGGGCCTCGCGGCGAGCCAGCCGAGCCCGTCCTCCCAGGTGGCGGCGCCGTGCACCGCGTCGATCCGGCCGAGCCGGCGATAGAGCGTGGACCCGGCGGCCCAGATCCGCGAGAGACCGCCGACGCGACCCTGGCAGGTGCGATCGTAGAGCAGGACGCGCATGCTCCACTGGAGCATCCGACGAGCCTCGCAGCCACCCCGCCGTCGAGCCGGCGTACACTGGGGCCATGCCAACGCTCACGCGGCTGCTCCTCGTCCTCGCGTGCGCGGGGGCTTGCGGCAGCGACCCGGCCGCGATCGACGCGGGTCCGACGGATGGAACCGGTATGCCCGACACCCTGGACGCCCCGCCCTCGACCCGCCTCGTCGCCTACGTCAGCGGGGGCGCCGACATCGCCTGGTATGACGTCGATCGCGGCACCGGTGCGCTCTCGCCGATCTCCTCGATCGCCGCGTTTCGCACCGGCGCGTCGTTCCTCGCGATGCGCGGGACGTCCTCGCTGTATGCGGTCACCTCGGGAAATCGCGTCGGCGCCTACGCGCTCGATGCGGCGACGGGCGGGCTCACCTTCATCAACGATGTCTCGGCGGGAGGGACCGGACCCACGCACGTCTCCGTGGACGGCACCGGCGCGTTCGTGTTCGTCGCGAACTATGGCAACGGCACGATCTCGGTCTATCCGATCCAGAGCTCCGGCGGGCTCGGCGCCGCGACGCAGACCCTCACGGCCGGCGCCAACGCCCACATGATCGCGGCCGACGCGACGAACCGGTCCGTGTTCGTGCCGTGCCTCGGCGCCAACCACGTCGCGCAGTATCGCTTCGATCCGGCGACCGGGCAGCTGACGGCGAACGCCGTGCCGACGCTCGCCACGGCCGCCGGCGCCGGTCCGCGCCACCTCGACTTCGCGCCGGGCGGGACGTTCGCATACCTGATCAACGAGCTCGACAGCACGATGTCGGCGCTCGCGCTCGATCCAGCGACCGGCCGGCTGACGACGCTGCAGACGCTGTCGACCCGGGCCGCCGGCGCGACCGGCGGCAACACGACCGCCGAGGTGTTCGTGCATCCGTCGGGGAAGTTCCTCTACGGCTCGAACCGCGGTGACGACAACATCGTCGTCTATGCGATCAACGCGTCGACCGGCCGGCTCACGCTCGCGGGTCACACGAGCACGCAGGGCATGACGCCGCGCAACTTCGCGATCGATCCGACCGGCTCGTTCCTCTACGCCGCCAACCAGAATTCGAACACCGTGGTGCCCTTCCGCATCGATCCGGCGACCGGCGCGCTGACCCCGACGGCTACCCCGATCACGGTGCCGACGCCGACCTTCGTCGGGTTCGTCGCCCTGCCCGCGCCCTGAGTCTCGACGACGGCGCCGCTCAGCGACCGAACCGCAGCCAGAGATCCTGCAGGCGCTGGGCGGACACCGGCACCGCGGTCTTGAGCTCGGGCGCGAAGGTCTGGACGCGGAGCTCCTCGAGGAGCCAGCCGAACTCCTCGAGCTCGGCGACGAGGTACCCGCGCCCCTGCAGCTCGTCGCGCTTCTTCAGGTAGCCCTGCCAGAACGGCGCGATGTGCGCCGCCTTCTGCTGGTCCTTCATCGGATCGTAGGACAGCCGCTGCAGCCGCACGAGGATCGCCTTGAGGTACCGCGTGAGGTGCGCGAGGCGGGCACTCGGCGTGACCCGCATGAGGTCCGGCGGGATCATGCGGGTGAGCTGGCTCGCGATGTCGTCGAGCGCGGCGCGCGTCGGGCCCGGCCGGCCAGCGAGCGGCTTGATCGCGGCGCGCACCTTCTCGAGCTCGGCGCTGAGCTCGAGCGCCGCCCGGCCGAGCTGCGTCAGCACGCCGGGCAGCAG
>JALZOI010000712.1 GCA_030857245.1 Myxococcota bacterium | reverse complement strand
CGCTCGGCGTGGTCGCCGCGGGCGCGCTGGTGGTCGGGGCGCGCTGGCTCTCCGACGACGCCGCCGATCCGTGCAGCGACGCGACCCGCGAGATCGCGACCGTGTGGAACGGGTCGCTCGAGAGCGAGCTCCAGGCGCAGTTCGCAGCGGTGAGCTCGGCGTTCGCGCTCGATGCGTGGGAGCGCGTCGCGACGGCGCTCGACGGCTACGCGACGAGCTGGGCGTCCGAGCATCGCGCCGCGTGTCGCGCGACGCGCGTCGATCAGCACCAGTCCGAGGAGGTCCTCGACCTCCGCATGCTGTGCCTCGCGCGCGGCAAGCAAGAGCTCGCGGCCGTGACCACCGCGCTCCGTGATCCGACGACCGATGTGGCGCAGCACGCGGTGGCCCTCGTCCAGGGCATGAGCCCGGTCGCGCGGTGCGGTGATCTCGATGCGCTGCGCGCGCCCGTCGCGCCGCCGCGGGACGAGGCGACGGCGTCCCAGGTCCGCGCGCTCGACGCCGAGCTCGCTACCGTCAACGCGGCGATCCGGCTCGCGCGCTACGGCGAGCTGGCGACCGAGGTCCCCGCGCTCGTCGAGCGTGCCACGAAGCTCGGCTACCTGCCGACCGTCGCCGATGCCTGGCTCGCGCGCGCGGAGCTCGCGTCGGGGCTCGCCGACTCCAAGGCTGCCGAGCACGCCCTCTACGAGGCGGTGTGGGCGGCGCAGGCGAGTCGCCATCATCGCGCCGAGGTCATCGCGTGGACCCGGCTGCTCGGCGAGCTCGGCACGCAGCAGGCCCGTCATGACGAGGGGATCCGGATGTTCCGGCACGCGCTCGCGGCGCTCGCCGGCCATGGCGAGGACGGCCGGCTGCGCGGGCAGCTGCTGCTCGGCGCCGGCACGCTGTTCCGCAACCGCGGCGAGTACGATCGCGCGATCGCCGAGCTCGACGCCGCGCGGATCGCGATCACGTCGCTGCGTGACGACACCCGGCTCGAGCTCAGCGCGATCGACCACACCGCCGGGACGGTGGCGCTCGCCCTCGGCAAGTACGACGACGCCCTCGCGCGGTTCACCCGGACCCTCGAGATCCGGCGGCGCGTGCTGGGCCCGCGGCACCCCGATGTCGGCAAGGCGCTGCTCAACATCGGCAACGTCCACAAGGATCGCCATGACTATCCGGAGGCGCTCGAGCACTACCTCGCCGCCGAGCAGCTGTTCCGCGAGAGCTTGCCGGCGACGCACCCGCACCTCGGGGCCGTCCAGGGCAACCTGGGCCTCGTGCTGATGGAGCAGGGCAAGTACCCCGAGGCGCTCGCGCGCCAGCACGCGGCGCTCGCGAACTTCGAGGCGAACCGCGGGCCGGATCACCCCCAGGTGGCGACCGAGCTCAGCAACATCGGGCTGACGCTGACCTACGCGAAGCGACCCCTCGAGGCGCTGCCGTACTTCGAGCGGGCCCGCGCGATCTTCGTCAAGACCGTGGGCGCCGAGCACCTGAACGTCGCGATGGCGGATCACAACCTCGGGCTCGCCTACCGGCGCGCGGGTGAGCTCGCGAAGGCGGAGGCCAAGCTCCTGTCGGCGATCGCGCTCCGCCGCAAGGTCGCGCCGACGCACCCGGAGCTCGCGCGGTCGATGCAGCTGCTCGCGACGATGTGGTCGGTCCCCGGCCGCTACGACGACGCCGCCGCCCTCTACGAGGCCGCGATCCCGATCTGGGAGAAGGCGCACGGTCCGGCGGCGCGGCCGCTCGTCAAGCCGCTGCTCGATCTCGGGTGGGTGCGCAACCGGCAGCGGCGGTTCGCCGACGCGATCGCGCCGCTCGAGCGGGCGGCCACGATCCTCGCGACGAAGGAACCGAAGGATCCGCTGCTCGGCGTCATCCGGTTCGAGCTCGCGCAGGCGCTGTGGGAGACGCGGCGCGATCGCGGCCGCGCCGTCGAGCAGGCCACGCTCGCCCGCAGCAGCTTCGATCCCGCGACGCAGCGCGACGACGTCGCCGAGATCGACGCGTGGCTCGCGAAGCACCGCGTCCGCTGAGCCGGCGCCGGACCGCCGACCACGGTGGTGCCGCCTCCACACTCTCCATCGGACCCGGGACCCGCCGCGGCCGGCGGACAGCTCAGTCCCCGGGGGCGCGGCGCGATCCGTCGCGACAGGATCGGTCGCAGCGATCGCGGGAGTTCGTCGGTGCTCCCGCGGCGGAGCGCTACCGTGTCGGGATGTCGAAGCTCCAGCGCCCCGCAGGTCACCACTCGATCACCCCTGGCTTCGTGGTGCCGAACGCCGCGAAGGTGATCGAGTTCCTCGAGCAGACGTTCGGCGGCACCGTCCTCGAGCGGCACGAGGGTCCCGGCGGCGCCATCATGCACGCCGAGGTCAAGCTCGGTGACTCGGTCGTCATGCTCGGCGAGCCGTTCATGCCCGGGATGGAGCCGATGCCGGCGATGCTCTCGTTCTACGTCGACGATGGGGACGCGGTCGATGCGACCTACCAGCGTGCGCTCGCGAACGGTGCGACGTCGGTGGCGGAGCCCAAGCACCAGTTCTACGGCCACCGCAGCGCGACCGTGAAGGACGTCGGCGGCAACAAATGGACGATCAGCGCCGTCGTCGAGGACGTCTCCCCGGAGGAGGTGCAGCGTCGGATGGCGGCGGTGAGGACCACCAGCTGATCAGCGGTCAGCTCAGCTGCTGGCTCGCGACGAGCAGGCGCTCGAGCTCCGCGAGGTCGAACGGCTTCTCGAGCACGCGAACGCGCAGGTGCTCGAGCAGCAGGCGCGCCTCCTCGGTGTAGCGCCGCCCGTCATCAGGACGAACCGCGCCATCAGCTCGGGCCGCAGCCGGCGGATCTCCTCGAGGATCGCCATGCCATCGATCTCGGGCATCATCAGATCGCAGACGACGAGATCGAACGGTTCGTCGCGCAGCAGCCGGGCGAGGCCGGCATCTCCAGCCACGGCTGCGCCTCCGCGAGCGTCCTCCCCGGTGGCATCGCGCGACGGTATCAGCTCAGCGCGTGATCCCGTTGATCACGTCCGCTTCCTGCTGATACAGGGCCGCGAACTGCTGCTTGCGCGCGGGATCGAAGCGTGGATTCGGCTGGCCCAGGATCTCCGGCGCACCGACGATCGGGGTCCAGTAGCCCTCGCATTCGATCCAGGCCTGGTGGTGCGTGCCGAATTCGGCGAGGACGAGGTGGTGGTTCAGCTTGTTGCCGAGCCCGTCAGTACGCAGCGCCATGTGCGCGTGGACCTTGGTGTAGAACTCGAGCGTGCACGGCTCGGCGCCGCCCCGGGCGCGCGCCTGGGCCGCCTGGTAGAGCGGCATGAACGCCATCGCGGTGCGGCCCATGTCGTTCGGGTCGCTCATCTTCGCCGTGTAGGCCGCCTTGGAGACCGCCCAGGCCTCGGCGCTGACGCCCTGCGCCGCCGCGAGGGCGTTCTCCTTGGTGACATCACCGCCGGTGTCGGCCATCGCCGCGCACAACTCTGCGTACTGTTCGATCGAGATCATCACGTGCCTCCTGTAGAGGAAGAGTCCGGACCGCCGCGATTGTGACAGACAAATCGTTCGGGCGCGCGCGGCGGCGGCCGGACCCGCCGCTACAGCCGCGCGGCAGCGAGCGAGCCGCGCAGGTGCACGATCTCCAGCTGGAGCACGCCGCCGAGCCGGAGGACCTCCGTCCGGAACGCGTCATCGTCCTCGATGCCGATTTGCAGGTACGTGGCCTCGGCCGGGGCGAGCGCCCACAGGTGTGTGAGCAGCGCGGCGGCGAGCGTCGGATCGCGCAGCCGGCACGGGAACGCGCTGGGGACCGCCGCCGAGAACACGGCGACGCCCATCAGGTCCTCGCCGCGCCGGAGCTGCAGGACGTGGCGGCTCGCGCGCGCTCGCGCGCTCGCGAGCTGGCCGCGCAGCAAGCCGAACGC
>JALZOI010000140.1 GCA_030857245.1 Myxococcota bacterium | reverse complement strand
GTCCCCGACATCGCGCCGGATGCGCTCGCGTTGCTGCGCGCCTACCGCTGGCCCGGCAACGTCCGCGAGCTGCGCAACGTGATCGAGCGCGCCGTCCTGGTCTGCGGCGATGGCGAGATCCGGGCGGAGCACCTCCCGACGGGCACGATGGCGATGCCGTTCGTGACCCGGGGCGAGTCCGCAGAGGCTCCGACCAGGGTCACCGACGCGTGGCAACCCGCGCGTCCGCCCAAGGGCCCCGAGGAGCGGCAGTGGATCATCGACGCGCTCGAGCGGAGCGAGGGCAACCAGACCAAGACGGCCCGCCTGCTCGGGATCTCGCGGCGCACGTTGATCACCCGGCTCGAAGAGTACGGGTTACATCGGCCCCGCAAGCGCACCTGACCGCACAGGCGGCGGCGCGGGCGCTTGCGCAGTTCCCCCGCTTGCGCAACGCGGTTGTGAAATCCTGCACAACCGAGCGGACGCAAGTGCTCGATCCTGCGTGCCCCGGACCTGGCGCGGATCGTTCATAGGACGACCCCGCTGGTGCAACCCCCCCAGCAGGGAGCTCTTGAATGATCACTTTGACCCGCCTGTGCGCTGTCACCTTGGCCCTCGGTGCAGGCTGCATCGACGCTGACACCGAAGGCGAGGACACCGTCCTCGCCCACGAGACCTCTGGTCCCCGGGTGACCGTCGACTCCTCGCGATCGTTCGGCGTGTTCGGCGGCCTCGAGTACACGTACGTCGAGGCGACCATGAAGGGCCGCGTGAAGCGCGCCACGGGCGCCGACGGTCAGTACTCGGTCGGGCTCGTCCTGATCTATCCGAAGACGGGCGGCAACAAGGCGGGCATCGTCGACTGGCCCAACTCGGTCTACTACTCGATGTACGGGTTCGACCCGAACGAGAACATGACCCTCCAGATGACGCGCGCGTCGAGCGACAACTACGTCTTCGAGAACGGCTACACGTACGCGTCCGTGCAGTGGAACAAGGCGGTCACCGAGATCTTCGGCCCGACGATGCCCTCGGGCCCCGATCACAACCGCCTCGTCTACGGCACGATCGAGAAAGGCGCGGACTCGTGGCAGATCCTGTCGGACGCCGCGCGCTTCCTGCGCAAGCCGGCCTTCGCGGGCAGCACGGTCGCTCCGCCGCGCGCGACCGAGCGGGTCCTGAGCTCGGGCTACTCGCAGACCGCCGCGCTCCAGCTCGAGTACCTGTCGACGGGCCGCAACGTGGGCGCGGACGGCAAGACCGTCTATGACGGCTTCCTCGTCCAGATGATCGGCCTGCTCTGCTACCAGCGCAATGACGAGGCGCCGGTGTACGGCAACTTCGCCCCGTGCGCGTCGTTCCCCCGCGCCGGCAAGGCGAGGGTCATCGTCGCCGGCTCGGAGACCGACTTCGACATGTTCAACTCGTACGGCTCGCGCGCCGATGGCACCGACCCGAACTACATGCAGTACGAGCTCGCGGGCATCTCGCACATCCCCAAGCCGGTCATCGACGTCGGCCCCTTCGGTGCCACCCGCCAGAACCACGCGACCTCGAAGCCGTTCGTGCGCGGCGCGATCCGCAACCTGCACAAGTGGGTGACCGCGGGCAAGCGTCCGCCGAGCGCGCCGGCGATCGACGGCACGTTCGACGGCACCGCCTTCACCATGGCGCGTGACGCCGATGGCAACGTGACGGGCGGCCTCCGCTTCCCGCACATGAAGTCCGGCGCCGCGGGTGCGCCCTCGGGCACGTACACCGGCGTCGAGCCGGCCGGCTTCGATCCGTTCCACATCTTCCTCCTGCTCTCGGGCACCTACGAGAAGTTTGCCGACGCGAGCCTCGTCGCGCGGTACCCGACCTGCGCGAGCTACACGACGAAGGTCGCGGCCTCGGCGAACGCGCTCTACGACAACGGGTTCATCACCCTCTCGGATCGTGACGCCTACATCACGGGCACGCCCGAGCTGGCGAGCACGAGCGCCTGGAGCTTCACGTGCAGCGGCAGCGCCTGCACGTGCCAGGATAACTAGCCACCGCCGGTCGACCTGAACGACCCGCCAGGCCCCCGAGCATCTCGGGGGCTGTTTCCGTTCCGGACGATCCAGAGCCCACCCCACGCAGCCGGCGCGGCGGTCGGGACGGTCCCTCGGCCGCGATCCGGCCAACGATGCTATCGTCGTCTCGATGTCCCGCGTGGCCGAGCTGGTGCTACCTCTCGCCACGGCGCGGGATCGCACGGCGGTGCCGCCGGTGCGCCCGGTCGTGCAGCACTTCGAGAGCCAGCGCGTCGCGGACATCGCTGACACCGTGACTGCATCCGTCGCCGCGCAGCTCGGCGCCGCGGGCGCCCGGGGCCGCATCGCCGTGGCCGTGGGCAGCCGCGGCATCGCCTCGTATGCCGAGGTCGTGCGCGCCATCGTGCGTGCGCTCCGCGACGCCGGCGCCGAGCCCTTCGTGATCCCGGCGATGGGGTCGCACGGCGGCGGCACCGTCGAAGGCCAGACCGCGGTGCTCCACAGCCTCGGCATGACCGAGGAGCGCATCGGCGCGCCGATCCGCGCGACGATGGACGTCGTCCAGACCGGGCAGCTGGCCGACGGCACGCCGATCTACACGAACGCGATCGCCGCCGAGGCGGACGGCATCGTCCTCGTCAACCGCGTGAAGCCGCACACCGCGTTTCGCGGCCCGGTCGAGAGTGGGCTCTCGAAGCTGCTGGTGGCGGGGCTCGCCAACACCGTCGGCATCACCGCCCTG
Organism: Myxococcota bacterium; assembly: GCA_030857245.1. Lineage (GTDB taxonomy): Bacteria > Myxococcota_A > Polyangia > Haliangiales > Haliangiaceae > JABFXX01. Next base: position 10,175 of record JALZOI010000140.1, on the reverse strand, counting down.
CATGCCCGCGGCATCGAGACGTTCCACGAGCTCATCCCCACCGCGGTCGAGCTCCTCGTCCACCGGCTGCCGGTGCTGTTCGGCGTCGCGCTCCTCGAGAACGGCTACAACCAGCTGGCCCACGTCGAGGTCGTGCCGGCCGCGCAGCTCGGGACGCGCGAGCCGGAGCTGCTGAAGCGCGCACGCGCGTTGATGCCGCGGCTGCTGTTCGATGCGATCGACGTGCTGGTGCTCGAGAGGATCGGCAAGGACATCAGCGGCCCGGGCTTCGACCCGAACGTGGTCGGGCGCAACGGCCGGACCTGTCCGGTGTTCGACGGCCCCCGGATCGAGCGGATCGCCGCGATGTCGCTCTCGCCCGGCTCGCTCGGCAACGCCGGCGGCATGGGGCCGCTCGATCTGATCACGCATCGCCTGCTGCGCGCCATCGACTTCGAGGCGTCGTACTGGAACGCGATCGCGTCGACCCACCTCGAGCTCGCCGCGATGCCGATGGTCGCGCGCAGCGGCGCCGATGCCATCGCGCTCGCGGTCGCGGCCATCCACGGGCGGTCGCTGGATCAGATCCGCCTGGTCTACGCCCGCAGCACGAAGCACCTCGCGTCGATCTACGTGTCGCCCGCCCTCGAGGACGAGGTGCGCGCGCATCCGCGGCTCGAGCTCGCCGGGCCGGCGCGGCCGCTCCTCGAGGGCGACGAGCCGTTCGCGTTCCCCGAGCCCGCCGACCATCGCGGCCCCGATCTGTTCTAGGATCGTGCGATGCGCATCGCAGTGATCGGCACCGGCGGCGTCGGCGGCTACTTCGGGGGCCGGCTGGCCCAGGGTGGCCACGACGTCTCGTTCCTCGCGCGTGGCAAGCACCTGGCCGCGATGCAGGAGCACGGGCTCGCCGTCGAGAGTGTGGCCGGCGACTTCCACGTCCAGCCCGTGCAGGCGAGCGAGCGTCCCGAGGAGATCGGGCCCGTCGATGTCGTGCTGGTCTGCGTGAAGGCCTGGCAGGTCGTCGAGGCCGCGGCGATGCTGGCGCCGCTGCTCGGGCCGGCGACGTGCGTGGTGCCGCTGCAGAACGGCGTCGAGGCGCCGGACCAGCTCAGCGCGCAGGTCGGGCGCGAGCGCGTCATCGTCGGGATCGCGCGGATCATCAGCTTCGTGGCGGCACCGGGCCGGATCCGCCACACCGGCGCCGATCCGGCGATCGAGCTCGGCGAGCTCGACCGATCCCGCAGCGAGCGCCTCGAGCGCCTCATCGCCGCGTTCCGGCAGTGCGCCGGAGTGACGTGTCAGGCCGTCGACGACATCGAGGCTGCGATGTGGACCAAGTTCCTGTTCGTCGCCGGGTGGGGCAGCGTCGCCGCGATCGCGCGGGCGCCGCTCGGCGCGATCCGCCAGACGCCGGTGGCGCGCGCGCTCGTCACCGAGTCCATGCGCGAGATCGAGACGCTCGCCCGCGCCCGTGGGGTGGCGCTCGCCCCCGATGCGGTGGAGCGGGCCATCGCGTACGCCGAGAAGCTACCGTTCGACGGCACGACCTCGCTGCAGCGCGACGTCCAGGCGGGGCTCCCCTCGGAGATCGAAGCGTGGTCGGGGGCGGTGACCCGGCTGTCGGAGGCCGCCGGCATCCCCTGTCACGTCCACCGCATCGCGTATGCGGCGGTGCAGCCGCTCGAGCAGCGCGCCCGCGGCACGCTCGCGTTCTAGGCGTCAGGTGTCGTCGTCGGCGGCCGCGCTCGCGGGCGTGGTGGTGTCGAGGACCTCGGCGAGGTGCAGTGCGCGGACCTTCGAGCTCCGCGTCCGCAGGCCCGCGCGGATGTGGAAGAGACAGCCCGGGTTCGAGATCGCGACGACGTCACAGCCCGAGCTCTCGATCGAATCGAGCAGCGGTTGCAGCAGCTCCCACGCCGCGTCGGGATGCTGCGCGCTCCAGAGCCCCGCCGCGCCGCAGCAGCCGGCACCGCGCGGAAGTGCGATGACGTCCGCGCCCGCGGTGCGCAGCAACGCGACGGCATTGCCACGCAGCTGCTGCACGTTCCAGTGGTGACACGCCTCCTGCACCGCGACCTTGCCGGCCGGCACCCGCCCACCGGCGCCACCCAGCTCCGAGAGATCCCGGACGCGCGCCGAGAACGCCGCCGCGCGCGCGGCCCACTCGGGCTCGTCGGCGAGCAGCTTGCCGTACTCCTTCATCGCCAGCGCACAGCCCGCCGAGGTCGTGCAGATCGGCACGCTCGTCGCCTCGAAGGCCGCCACCGTCTCGCGCGCGAGCACCCGGGCCTCGTCGAGCAAGCCCGAGTGCTGGTGGAGCGCGCCGCAGCAACGCTGCCCGGTCGGCACCAGCGGCGCGTGACCATTCTGCTCGAGGACGCGCAGCGCCGAGCGCTGGACGTCGCCGAGCGCGCTCGCCATCAGGCAGCCTGCATGGAACGCCACCGTCGGGGTCTCCGGCGGTGCCACGTCGTCGGGCTCGAACGGCGCACCCGCGACCCGCGGCAGCAAGTCGATCCGCCGCGCCATCTTCTTCGAGACCGGCCACACCAGCCAGCGCGCCAGCCGATCGAGCCGCAGCCACTGCACGAACGCGAGCAGGCGCGACAGGACCGCCAGCGTCCCCGGCTTGCTCAGCACCTCCTGGAGGAAGAACCGCGTCATCCGCTTGCGGCCGCGCGCGTGCTTGCTCGGCGCCAGCTCGTGCCGCGCCTGATCGAGCAGCGCGCCGTACGGCACGCCCGACGGGCACACGTCCTCGCACGCTCGACACCCCAGGCACTTGTCGAGGTGACTCTCGAGCTTGCCGTCAGGGATGATGCGGCCTTCCATCGCTGCGCGCAGCAGCTGCACGCGCCCGCGCGGCGAGTCGCCCTCGTTGCGAAACACCGCGTACGACGGGCACTTCGGCACGCAGATCGAGCACCGCACGCACCGCATGACGCCATCGCGGAACGCCGCGTCGTCGCGCAGGTGGATCATATGATCTCCACGCCCTTGCGCCGGGTCTGCGGCTCGGGCCCGGTCACCGGGAAGATCATCGGGTTGAACAGCCCCTTCGGATCGAGTGCGAGCTTGATCCGACGCATGGCCGCCTGCTCCGGCGCGCCGTACTGGTGGCCCGCGTAGCGCGTCTTGTGGACGCCGAGGCCGTGCTCACCGGTGATCGAGCCACCGACCGACAGCGCGTAGAGGATGACCTCCTCGACGAAGCGGTCGCCACGCGCGCGCTGCACCGGATCGGAGTCATCGGTCAGCAGCACCGGATGCAGGTGGCCATCGCCCGCGTGCGCGAACACGGCGACGTCGATCTGCGTCTCCCTGCCGAGCTCGTGCATCCGCCGCACCGCGGCCGGGAAGTGCCGCGGCGGCACCACGACGTCCTCGCCGTACAGCGTCGGGCACACCCGCGCCAGCGCCGGGTATGCGAGGTGGCGCGCGCGCCACAGCTTCTGGGCCGCCTCGCCCGAGCGGGCCTCGGACCACAGCGCGCCGTGCTCGAGGAAGATGCCCCGGCACTCCTCCGCCGCGACGTCCGCGGCGTTCGGCGGCCCGTGGAACCGCGCGATCAGGGTCGACCGCGACTCCGCGGGCAGCCCGAGCTTGAACGCCTCCTCCACCGCGCGTGTCGTCCGCTCGTCCATGTACTCGAGCGCGACCGGTCCGAGCCGCCGGCTCAGCACCTCCATCGCCATCTCCGCGCCCTGCATCTCGTCCGCGAACGTCGCGATCACGCTGGCGTCCGATCCGGGCTTCTCCACGAAGCGCAGCGTCGCCTCGACGACGACCCCGAGCGTGCCTTCGGCGCCGACGAACAGCCGCACCAGGTCGTAGCCCGTCACGTCCTTGCGCACGCGCGACCCGAGCTTGAGCACCTCGCCGTCACCGGTGACCACGTCGATCCCGAGCACGAAGTCGCGCGTCCCGCCGTACCCCAGCGCGAGATCGCCCGAGCTGTTGCAGCCGATGATCCCGCCGACCGTGATCGCGTCGACGTTCCCCGGGTTCGGCGGGAAGAACAGCCCGTGCTCCGCCGCCAGCTCCTGGATCGCCTTGACGTTTGCGCCCGCCTCGACCCGCGCGTACCGCGAGATCGCGTCCACCTCGAGCACCTTCGTCATCCGCTCGAGCGACAGCACGACACCACCCGGCGGCGCGAGCGCACTGCCCGAGATGTTGGTGCCCGATCCGCGGATCACCAGCGGCACGTCCGCCGCGTAGAGCAGCGGCAGCACCTGCTCCACCTGCTCGCGAGCCTGGAACAACACCACGGCTGCCGGCTGCGTGTACATCGGGTACGAGTTGAACCCGTAGCTCAGCGTATCCGCCGGATGATCCAGGTACCCCCCGCTGCCCACGATGTCACGAACGCGCGTCGCAAGATGAGCGGGGATCCCCATGCCGTTCTCCTGCCCGGTAGCACGGGCGAGTGGTCGACGACATTAGCACGGTCACCCCCGCCAGCACGAGCCTGGCCAGCGCTCGAGACGGGTGATCCGGCACGGCCCGCGGCCGGCGCGATCGGCGTTGTTCGCAGGCTCGGCCGGCGGCCGGGGCGACCGCGTCAGCGCTTCTCGAGATCCTTGACGAGGCCTTGCTCCTTGGCCTTCGCCTGCCGCTCTCGCTTGAGCGCCTTCTCGCGTTTGCCCTCCTTCTGGATGTCGATGAACATCAACCCCACGCCGATCACGAGCACGACGTCAGCGATGTTGAAGACCGGCCATTCCTTCGTCTTGTACCGCCACAGCACCATGTCGGTGACGACGCCGAAGTAGATCCGGTCGATCAGGTTGCCGACCGCGCCGCCGGCGACGAACGCCAGCGCCCAGTGCAGCACGCGCTGATCGATGCGGGCCTTCTTGAGCATCCAGATCATGCCGGCGACCGCGGCCACCCCGACGACCGACAGCATGATCCGCCCGAACGAGCCAGTGCTCGAGAACAGCCCGAAGGCCGAGCCCGGGTTCATCGACAGCCGCCACTCCCAGAAGCCATCGATGAACGGGACCGTCACCCCGACGCACTTGCGCTGCATGATCGCGTCGACGACATCGAGGTTGCCCTGGCAACCTTCGGGGCCGACCGGCAGCACATGGCGCGCCCACACCTTCGTCACCTGGTCGGCGACCAGCGAGATGATCGAGACGATCGCGAACAGCTTCCACTTCGCGCGTTCACCGATGGGATCGGGCGGGGGCGCGTGAGTTACGTCGGCCATCGGGTCACTTCCTTCCTGCCAGGGCAGCGGCGCAGCGCTCGCAGACATCCGCGGGCTCGGCGGCGAGCTTGTCGAAGTGCTTCCAGCAGCGCTCGCAGCGCGGCCCGGAGTGCGAGACGACGTCGACCGTCGCATCGGCGCGCGACCCGATCGTCACGCCCGACACGATGAACAGATCCGCGAGCTCGGTCGCGAACCGCACCAGCGTCTCGCTCTCCGACGGCGCCGGGTGGAGCGTGACGTGCGCGTCGACGGACTTGTGCTTCGCCGCGCGGAACGGCTCGAGCGCCTTCGTCACGAACTCGCGCCACCGCAGCAAGATCGTCCAGTCGGTCTCGACCGTCGTGGTGCCCGCCGAGTTGCCGCGCTCGAGATCGAGCGAGCCGCTCGTCGTGGTCGCGGCCGGCTGCCCGGTCGTCGTCGCGGCGATGGTCTGCCATGCGGTCGCCCCGGCCGGGCTTGCCTCGGGGAACGGTGCGAGGTGCACGCTGTCCGGATCCCCGTCGCGGCGCGGCATGTACGACCAGATGTCCTCGGCCGTGAAGCACAGGATCGGTGCCGCGAGCGTCGCGATCGCGCGCAGGCACTCGTAGAGCACGACCTGCGCGGCGCGCCGCGACGGCGCGTCGGGTGCGTCCGAGTACAGCCGGTCCTTGGCGACGTCGGAGTACAGCGCCGACAGATCCGTCGTCACGAACTCGACCAGCAACCGGTGCACGGTGTGGAACTCGTACGCGTCGTACGCCTTGCGGGCCCGCGCGATCACGGCATCGAGCCGCGTCAGGAGGTAGCGATCGATCCCGAGCGTGACGAGCGCGCGCGTGTGGAGGTTCGGATCGAAGTCCTTGAGGCAGCCGAGCAGGAACTTCGCGGTGTTGCGGAGCTTGCGATACCACTCGGCGAGACCGTCGAGGATCTTCTGCGAGTAGGTGATGTCGCTGCGGAACTCGATCGACGAGACCCACAGCCGGAACATCTCCGCGCCGTACTTCTGGATCACGGTCTCGGGCGGGATGTAGCTCGTCTTCTTGCCCTCGGCCCTGGCGCGCTCGATCGAGCTCTTGGAGTACGGCGTGCCGTTCTCGTCGAGCACGAAGCCGTGCGTGATCACCTGCTCGTATGGGGCGGCGCCCTTGACGCCGACCGCCGCGAGCAGCGAGCTGTGGAACCACCCGCGGTGCTGATCGCTGCCCTCGAGGTAGAGGTCGATGTGCTCGTGGTCCGTGCCGTCGCGCTCGCGCGCGGCCATCGCGAGCCACGACACGCCGGACTCGAACCAGACATCCACGATGTCCTTCTCGCGCTCGAACTTCTCGGGGCCCTCCTGACACACGCCGCAGCGCGTGCCCGGCGGTACCAGCTCGGTCACGGAGCGGGTCCACCACGCGTCGGCGCCCTCCTTGTCGAAGATCGCCGCGACGTGCTCCATCGTGTCGGCGCTCGCGTGCGGCGCCGTGCACGCGGTGCAGTAGAAGGTCGGGATCGGTGTGCCCCAGAGCCGCTGGCGCGACAGCACCCAGTCCGGCCGGTTCTCGATCATCGCGTAGATCCGCTCCTCGCCCCACCCCGGGATCCACGTGGTGTCGCGGATCTCGGCGAGCGCCTTCTGGCGGAACTCGAGGTGGTCCATCGCGATGAACCACTGCTTGGTCGCGCGGAACACGATCGGGCCCTTGCAGCGCCAGCAGTGCGGGTAGCTGTGGTGGACCTTGTCCGAGGTCGGGTTGAGCAAGAACCCGGTCGCCGCGAGGTGCGCGACGATCATCGGATTCGCATCGGTCGTGGTGATGCCGGCGAGCTCGACCTCGCGGCCGCCGCCGACCAGCTTGATGCCGGGGACGTAGCGCGCGCGATCATCGAGCGGCGCGTAGGCGGGGAGCCCGATCGTCATGCCGGTCCGGTAATCGTCGGCGCCGTGGCCCGGGGCCGTGTGCACCAGGCCCGTACCGGCCTCGGCGGTCACGTAATCCGCGAACCACAGCCGGAAGTCGAGGTCGCGCTCCGGCTTCGGGATGAACGGGTGCTCGTAGCGTGCGCGCTCGAGCGTCTTCATCTGCGCCGGCGTGATCTCGACGGCGGCGGTGAGATCCGCGCCGCCGATCGCCGCGGCGAACGCCTCGGCGAGGTCCTTCGCGACGATCAGGTACTCGCCCTCGTCGCGCCCGTTCGGGATGGCCAGGTACGTGAGCTCCGGGTGCGCGACGACCGCGAGGTTCGCGGGCAGCGTCCACGGGGTCGTCGTCCAGATCACGAGCGCGAGCCGCTTGCCGTCGAGCCGCGCGTCCAGCTTGCCCTGCCAACCCTCGGGCAGCAGCGGCATCCGGACGTAGACCGAGGGCGAGGTGTGGTCGCGGTACTCGATCTCGGCCTCCGCGAGCGCGGTCATGTCGCGCGGGCACCAGTGCACCGGCTTGAGGCCGCGATAGAGGTAGCCGTCGCGCGTGAACTTCGCGAGCGCGCGAGCGATCGCGCCCTCGTACGTCGGATCCAGGGTCAGGTACGGGTGGTCCCAGTCGCCGAGCACGCCGAGCCGCTTGAACTGCGTGCGCTGGGTGTCGACCCACTTCATCGCGTACGTCCGGCACGCGCCGCGCACCTCGGCCGCCGACATCGACGACCGCTTGGCACCGAGCTCGCGCTCGACCGCCAGCTCGATCGGCAGGCCGTGGGTGTCCCAGCCCGGGATGAACGGCGTGCGGAAGCCGGCCATCGTCCGCGACTTGACCGCGAGGTCCTTCAGGATCTTGTTGAGGATGTGCCCGTAGTGGATGTCGCCGTTCGAGTACGGCGGACCATCATGGAGGACGAACAGCGGTGCGCTCGCGCGCGCGCTCTGGATGCGCTCGTACAGCTTGGACTCGTCCCACTTCTTCAAGATCTCGGGCTCGCGCGTGGCGAGGTCGCCACGCATCGGGAACGGGGTCTCGGGAAGGTTGACGGTGTCCTTGTACTTGGCCTTGGATTCCTGGCCTGACATGGCGGCGGACCATAGCATCGCGCGACGCAAGATCCCGGGATGCCGCCGGCTCGATCGCGCGCCAGCGTGAACGAAGTACGATGCGCCCATGGCCGAGGAAATCCGCCCGAGGGCGTCATGGGACGAATACTTCATGAGCATCGCGCAGGTGGTAGCGACGCGCTCCACGTGCCCCCGCAAGTACGTGGGAGCGGTGATCGTCCGGAATCGGACGATCCTGTCGACCGGCTATAATGGCTCCATCCGCGGGATGCCCCACTGCTCCGACGTCGGGCACATGATGGAGGACAACCACTGCGTGGCCACGATCCATGCGGAGGCCAACGCGATCATCCAGGCCGCGCGCAACGGCGTGAACATCGATGGCGGCACCAACTACGTGACCGCGAGCCCGTGCTGGAACTGCTTCAAGCAGCTCGCGAACGCCGGCATCACGCGGATCTGCTACGGCGAGTTCTATCGCGACAACCGGATCTTCGAGATCGCGGCGAAGATCGGGATCGAGCTCGTCCACGTGTCGCTGCCCGGCGTGATGCTGCCCAAGCTCGACGAGCCCGCGGCCGGATGACTCGTTTGTGCTGAAACGACCCGGACGAGTGTTCAGTGGGTCCCGGATACGTTTCTAACTGTGGGTGTGATTAGTGCGGCCGAGTTTCTTGAGTTAGATCTCCCGCGTGACCTAGCCTACCGGTCCATGCGCTGGCACGCCCCCCTCGTAGTCGCCTTCGCCGCCCTCGCGTTGATGGTGGGCTCGACCAATGCGGACGCCGCGAAGCGCTCGAAGCGCTCGAGTGACAAGGGCACGACGAAGCAGTGCTCGGTGAAGGGTGGCAAGAAGAAGTGCCGCCGGGTCGCGACCTTCCAGGGTCACGGCGCCAGCAAGTCCACGCTGCGCACCGACCCGCTCGCCCGGCCGTCCGGCGACGTCTGGCTGCGCGCCGAGAACCTCGCCCAGGAAGCGAAGCTCAACATCTACCGGCCCGACGGGTCGTTCGACGAGGGCGCGCTCGCCAAGCTCGACGAGCTGTTCCGCTGCCGCCAGACCGGTGAGGTCCGCGCGGTCCGCGCCGAGCTCTACGAGCAGCTCTCCCGGATCTACGACCGCTTCGGCGGCAAGCGCATCGACCTGGTGTCGGGCTTCCGCTTCGCGGAGCGCGACTCCAGCCGCCACTTCCACGCCTCCGCGATGGACATCCGGATCAAGGACGTCTCGATCCGGGACATGTACGCGTACGCCGAGTCGCTCGACGGCGGGGACATGGGCATCGGCATCTACCCGACCAGCGGCTTCATCCACGTCGACTACCGCGCGCCGGGCGAGCCCAGCTACCGCTGGACCGACTGGTCGGGACCGGGCAGCGGCAAGAGCAAGAGCAAGAGCTCGAAGAGCAAGAAGAAGTCGAAGTCGACCGGTCGGACGCAGCCCGCGCGCAAGCCGGTCAGCTAACCGGCGCGGACGCTCCCCGCGCGCACGGACCGACGCACGTATGGACGAGACACACGACCCGGGCGACCGGGCCGACCCGGCCGAGGAACCAACCGACCTGCTCGATCTGAGCGTGGCCGAGGTCGCCGCGCGGCTCGGGCAGCCCGGGTTCCACGTGTTCGACAACAACGGGCGTGGCCGCTGGAAGCGGAGCCACGTGCCGGGTGCGAAGCACCTGAACCCTCACACGTTCGAGGCGTCGGACCTGCCGCCCGACCGCGCCGCGACGCTCGTCTTCTACTGCACGGGCCCTGGTTGACACAGCTGCCACGCGGGCGCCGGGCGCGCTCGAGAGCTGGGGTGGCCGAACGTTGCGGTGATGTCCGCGGGGATCGCGGGCTGGGAGAAGGCCAAGCACCCGGTCGAGCCCGGCTAGCGCGGATCGCGCGAGCCGGAGGCGGACGGGTCCGAGGCCGCCGAGGACCGCCGAGGATCTTTTTTCCGGAAACAGGATCCTTGGCGACCTCGGCGCGCTCGGCGGCCTTGGCGACCTCCTCTCCCCTCTCCCCTCT
>JALZOI010000711.1 GCA_030857245.1 Myxococcota bacterium | reverse complement strand
GGGCCGCCGAGCATGCGGCGCACGCGCTGACCGCCGCGCGCACGCAGTGGCTCGAGCTCGCCGGCATCGTCGTCGGCACGCTCGCCGCGCGCGGCATCGAGTACCGCCAGCTCGTCCCCGACCAGCGGCGCTCGCCCCACATCCTCGCGCTCGGGTTCCGTGGCGTCCCGGCGCCTGCGTTGCGCACCGTGCTGTCGAGCCGCGGCGTCTACGTGTCGACGGGCTCCGCGTGCTCCTCACGCGAGGAGAAGCCGTCGGCGGTGCTCGCGGCGATCGGGCTGCCCGACGACGTCGGCATGTGCCGGCTGTCGTTCGGCCTCGACACCACGGCGGCCGACGTCCAGCGTGCGGCCGAGATCCTGAGCGACGTCGTCACCGAGCTCCGCGCGCGCGCCTGATCCGCGGTCCCGGAGCGATGTCGTCGACCTAGCCGCTCTGGAAGACCATCGTGATCCGGGCGGTGATCCCCGCCGTCGAGGCGCGAAACTTCCAGCCCTTGATCGACGTGATCAGGCACTTGCCGAGCGAGTTGCTCGCGTGATCCGAGAGCGCGACGTTCGTGACGGCGCCGTCCTTGTTGACGGTCAGCGTGACGCCGATCTTCTTGACGTCGCCGATCAGGATCGCGTCGGCGCCGCGCTGCGAGCGGATGTAGCAGCGCTGCGTGGTGCCGGAGTACTTGCCCGCCATCTCCTCGATCTCGTCGGGGCGCAGCGCCTTCGCGTCGGGATTCGTCGTCGGGACGTGGATCGGGTTCGTGTTCACCGGCGGGCGGTAGATCGGCTTCTTCGGGACGAACGGGTTCTGCGAGGTGTCCGCGACCACGCCATTCGTGCCGGGGCGCCGGATCGGATCGTCGGGGCGCGTGGTGTCGACGTCGCCGACCTGCCCGAGCCCCCCCGAGATGCTGTCGTCGTCCGAGGACACCAGCAGGAGCACCGCACCCGCGACGCCGAGCAGCAGCACGGCGCCGAGCATCAGCGCGATCATGCCGCGGCGATGCGAGACCGTGAAGTCCTTCGCCATCGGCGCGGGCGCCGGTGCGTTGGGATCGACGGGGAGCGACGGATCCGCGGGCCCGGCGCCGATCGCCGCGAGCGACGTCGAGCTGATGCGCCCGACGGCGGCCATGGTGCCGGTGGCCCGCTGGATCGCGCCGGGCTTGTTCGTCGCCATCATCGGCGAGGAGATCCGCCGCGGCGCGCTGCGCGCGAGGTCCGCCAGGTTGACGACGCGCGAGACCTCGCCGATGTCGAGATCGTCATCGCCGCCGCCCTCGCCCGCGGAGCCCGCCGACGGCATCGCACCCGAGGCCGGGATCCCGGCGCCGTGCTTCGCGCCATCGACGACGGGGGCGGCGCCGAGCGCATCGATGAACGCGTCGTTCGTCGCGCTCGCCCAGTTGCTCGACTCGTTCGGCTCGTGCGCCGCGGGCGCGCTGCCGAACGCCTCGACCTGGGTTGCGGAGTCACTCGCGTCGAACGCCTTCGCAGAGGCGGTGCCGCGCGCGTTGATCGGCCCGCTGGACGAGGTGCCGCCGGACTTCGCGCTGATCGCCCCGCTGCTCGTCGCAGGCACCCCGGGCGGCCGCGTCGCGGGCTCGGGCGTCGGCCTGCCGGCGGGGGTGCCGCCCGCGGCCGAGGTAGCCGCCGAGCCGTTCGTCCGGCCGAGCGTCGGGATCGCGGCCGCCGGCGCGACGCTCGCACTGGCGCTCTTCAGCGAGGGAATCCCGTACGCACCGCGGCCACCCACCGGCTCGCTCGGCACGCCCTTCTCGAGCGAGGCCATCGTCGCCGCGAACAGCGGTTTCGGCTCCTCCTCGACGGGCGCCACAACCGGTATCGGGCGGGACACCGCGCGGACCGGGCCGGTCGGACGCGGCGGTGGCGCCGGCGGCGCGGGCTTCTTGCGGAGCCCACGGAAGTGACTGACCTTGTCGACCGGCAGCCAGTCGTCGAAGCCCTCGCTCCAGCAGTGGAGATCGGCGTCGATCGCCTTGCCGGCGACCCAGCGCTGCGCCTCGGCGAGCGAGAACGGACCCGACTGATCACCGTCGATCGAGACGTACCACTCCTCCTCGAGCGCGGGCGGTGGCTTCGTCATCGCCGACGCGAACGCGGCGCCGAGGGCACCGGGTGACGGACCGGGCGGCGCACCGGGCCCGGGCAACTCAGAGGCGAGGGGCACGGCCTGCGTCGTCGTGTGCGCGCGCCCGGCCGACGGGCCATCCGCGACGTCGGGCATGCCTTCGCGCACCGTGATCACGTTGTTGCAGTTCTTGCAGCGGATCTTGAGGATCTTGCCGCGAACGCGATCGTCACCGATCGAATAGCGGGTCTTGCAGCGATCGCACAGGAACTTCACGTCACGCTCCCCCGGCGGACGTCACGAGCGCGAACGGAACTGGCGCGGCGCGACACGAGCGTAGAGTGTGCCGAAAAAAACAGTCACGGCAAAGGGGTACAGCCGACACCGCTCACCTGTCAGGGGTTTGCCGAGCCGGCGTCGAGCGGTCGGGCCGGTCCCGGCGCACCCGCATCCACGGGGTCCGGAGCGGTCGCCTTGCCGGGGCGGCGCCTCACCACCACCGGCGAGATCACCGCGACATCGCGGACCTGCGTGGCATCGGTGCGGGTCGTGAGGAGTCCGCCCACCTCGAGCCCATCCGGCCGCGCCGTGAGCTCGAGGTAGAGGTCGACCTCGCGGAGATCGGCGCCGATCCACCGGGTCTGCGCGCTCGAGAGCATGTAGACCGTTTCGCCTTCGATCACCTTGACGAACCGCGAACCCTCGAGCCGGTAGCCGACGACCGACCACCGGCGATCCTGGGGCTCGTCGGCCCGCGTGACCACGACCAGCTCGTCGCGACCGTCGGTCAGGTTGCGCAGCGGCGCCGCGAACAAGAGGTTCGGGATCGTGAGCGTGGCCATCCGGGCGACGCCATCGCCGCCACGCACGGTCACCTCGTCGCCCGAGACCTCCACGACCTCACCGTTCGCGGACAGGCACGCCGCGAACGTGCGCGCCTCCGACGTCGGTGCCACCTCCGGCGGCGTGCAGGGAGCCGCGGGGACCTCGCGCGCCGCCGTCAGCTCACCAGTCACGACGATGGCGGCGACGCGATCCTGCTCGAGCACGACCCGGAGGTTGCGTGATCCGCTCGGGATCACGAGGCGCGGATCGCGGGCCCGGTCGGGGTCCTGGACGAGCGGCCCGAGCGCCCGGGTGAGCTCGTCGCGCGTCGAGCCCACATGGACCCCGGACTCGGTGCGCGCCACCTCGGCGCCCACCACCGCCACGAACGTCGCCGTGCTCGTCGTCTCGCCCCCGATCAGGACCGTGTCGTCCTCGGCGCGGATGAGGCTGGTCCGCACGATCCCCGGGATCTCGAAGCGCACGATGCGCGGCCCCGAAGCCAGCTGCTGGAGCAGCGAGGCCACCTTGTCGCCGAGCTTGTACGGCCCCACCCCGTCGGCGCGGATCGCGTGGGGCGGCAACGGCCGCACGATCCCGGTGGGTGGCTCGATGACCCGTCGGGGCGGCTGGGGGTCGCGGGCGGTGGGCCGCGGCGGCGGCTCGCGCTCCGAGCACGCCGGAGCGGCCACCGTGGTGGCGACGAGAGCGCAGACGACCGGCGCGTACTTCACGTCTGGATCTATGACACGGCCGCGGGGTCGCTGCGGTCGCCGGCTCGCCCCGTCGCGCACCCGTCGCGCACCGCCGGGGCGTGCTCGGTCACTGCATGAACAGATAAACGACGAGCGCGAGGCAGATCATGCCGAGCACGCCGACGAGGATCCACGGCAGCCGCTCGACCGTTTGATCCGGCGCGGTCGGGAGCCGCGGGGCCGCGCCGGATAGGGGGCGGGCCATCGCGAGCGGCGCGGGTAGCGGCGTCGGCCGGCGCGCGGGCTCGCGGGC
>JALZOI010000710.1 GCA_030857245.1 Myxococcota bacterium | reverse complement strand
TCGTCGGCGCGGTCGCGCCGGCCGCGACGAGGGCGGCGCGCAGCTCGGTCGCGCTCCCGTAGCGCGCCGCCGGCTCCTTCTCGAGCAGCCGGTGGATGATCGCGGCGAGCGCGTCGGGGACGTCGGGGTTGAAGCCGCGCGGATCGGGCGCCGGGTCGCGGAGGTGCGCTGCGATCACCATGCCGGTGCCCTGATCGCCGAGGAATGGCGGCCGCCCGCACAGCACGTGGAACAGGATGCAGCCGAGCGAGTAGAGATCGGTGCGATGGTCGAGATCCGAGCGGCCCATGCACTGCTCGGGGCTCATGTACGCCGGCGTCCCCATCATCACGCCGGTCTGCGTCTTGAACGCTCCGCCTGGATCATCGACGAGCTTGGCGATGCCGAAGTCGAGCAGCTTGACCTGGACGCCGCCCGGCATCAGCTCGTTCGGGACGAGGAACACGTTGTCGGGCTTGAGGTCGCGGTGGACGATCCCGCGAGCGTGCGCGGCGGCGAGCGCGCCGGCGACCTGCGCCACGATCGTCGCGCCCTCCGGCGGCGTGAACGCCCCGCGCTGCAGGCGATGCTCGAGGCTCTCGCCCTTGAGCAGCGGCATCACGATGTACGCGCGCCCGTCGGTGTGGCGCCCGAAGTCGTAGACCTCGACGATGCCGGGGTGATCGATCGCCGAGGCGGCGCGTGCCTCGTTGAAGAACCGCTGGACGATCGACGCGTCGTTCGAGAGCTGCGGCAGCAGCATCTTGACCGCGGCCGGACGGCCGAGCTGCACGTGCTCGGCGCGGTAGACCACGCCCATGCCGCCCTTGCCGAGCTCGGAGATGATCCGGTAGTTGCCGATGACCTGCCCGATCAAGCCCCCGTAGTCTGCGGGGCGCCGCCCGGTGGGTCAAGCCGGGGGTCGCGCCGCCCCGCGCAGCGCGACGCCTCATCACGAGTCGCCTCCCGCGTGGTGTCGGGGCGGGTCGGCCGCTCGGAGGCGCTGGCGATCCAGCTGGCGATGCGGCTCGAGATCCGGGCCGGCGATCCGGGCTGGCGATTTCGATCGTGGGGCGCCGTGCGTCAGTTCCCGCCCGGGACCGAGGCCATGCTGATCGTCCCGGTGCGCTGCCACCCGGTCGCGAGCAGCCACGTCAGGGGGCGCGCCACCATCAGCCGCTCGTACGTGGCGGGGACCGGATCGAGGAACGCCGAGCCACCGAGCTCGAGCCAGTCCGCAAAGCTCGGCCCGCTCGAGAAGTAGTCAACACGCCAGCTTCGCGTCACCGCGCTCGTGTCCTGCCCGTGATGTCGCCAGTTGTTAAGTACGTAGGCGAGCGCGTTGCGCGCCTGGGTCGGCGAGGTGAGGCGGCGCGCGTGGTACCGGTCGCGGAACACCTGCCCCCGGATCCGCCGCCCGCGCTCGGCGCTGAGCACCTGGTTGATGTGCTGCGCCGCCGAGCTCTGGAACGCCTTGATACCGGCCGCCAGCGCTCGGTGGTTGTCCGCCTCGCAGATCACGTGGATGTGATCGGCCTCGAGGCTGAGGTGCACGATGCGGAAGTCCCCGCGCGGCAGCACCGCGATCACCGCGCGTCCGACCGCCTTGTAGATCGCGCGCCGCCGCAGCTTGCCGACCCGGTCGAGCACCCGCAGCGTCACGTGCACGGCGGTCGGCCGCGAGAACCGCGCGCGCCGCTGCTGGGGCTCGCTCGCGCGCTTTGCCTTCGGGGGCCGGCCTGCGCCCTTGCGCTTGCCACCCCAGATCTTGAACTCGAACGCCTGCTGCCCAAAATTGCTCCGCCGCGCCATGTAGTACCTGCACCAATGTGCAGGTCGTGTGTCAACTTGAATTCGCCGATAGTCGAGCTAATCCCCCGTGGAGATGTCTGCGCTCGTCACACGCCAGGGTGATTATTGGATTACGACGGTTGGTCGGCGCCGACCGGCGGGGCGCTGCGCTCGCAGTAGGATCCGGGAGAGCGCGGGGCGTCGCGCAGACCCGTGATGGAGAGCCGCACGTGCGAACGGCGGGGGTTGTGGCGCGCCTCCCCACACGGCTCAGCGCGCTGACGCTCGACCCCACGCTGCGGTTTCGGATTGTTCTTTGAACAAGGGGGGCAGGAGTTTCCCAGGAATGATGGTCGCATCCCGATGGCGGCCCTATTCCTATCGGCGAATTCAAGCGACGACCTGCGAGTCCGATCGCGAGCCGGGCGAACCGTAGCCCCAGCCGGATCGCCAGCGCCTCCGAGCGGCCGGCCCTCCGTTGCGGCGCGCCTCTCCACACGGCTCAGCGCGCTGACGCCTCGACCACACGCTGCGGTTTCGGATTGTTCTTTGAACAAGGGGGGCAGGAGTCGCATCCCGATGGCGGCCCTATTCCCATCGGCGAATTCAAGCGACGACCTGCGAGTCCGATCGCGAGCCGGGCGAACCGTAGCCCCAGCCGGATCGCCAGCGCCTCCGAGCGGCCGGCCCTCGCCGCCACGACGCGTGGGTCGTCGCGTCAGCCAACGGTCGAGCGCCGTGACCCATCGTATCGCCGACGACTCCAGTCCCCTCTCCTGTCCTGAAACAGTCCGAAACCGCAGCGTGGGGTGGGTCGTCGCGTCACAACCAACGGCCGAGCGCCGTGACCCACACGGGTATCGTGGACCACTCCAGTTCCCTCTCTTGTCCTAAAACAATCCGAAACCGCAGCGTGGGGTCGAGGCGTCAGCGCGCTGAGCCGTGTGGAGAGGCGCGCCGCAACCCGCCGCCGTTCGCACGTGCGGCTCTCCATCACGGGTCTGCGCGACGCCCCGCGCTCTCCCGGATCCCACGTCGATCGCAGCGCCCGAGACACCGCCGCTCACCACCGCTCACCACCGCTCCCCGCTCGCCCGCTCGCCCAGCGCCCTCCTGGAGAAGCGGCGAATCCACCAGAGCTTCCCGAGCGCTCAGCCCACCGTCGCCCGCCCGACGAGCACGACGACGCGGGCGTCGACGTTGAGGATCTGGCCGGCGGCGTGCGCGGACAGCGGGATCCGCCAGTGGTCGTGACCACACACGGTCAGCCCGATCTCGCCGGCCTCGACGAGCCCGTGGATCCCGGCGTGGCCGCGCTGGTGCGGGGACTTGCCGTGCGGTCCCTCGTGGAGGACCAGCAGGTCGGGCGCCTGGTCGATCACGCGGGCGATGCGCGCGAGCTGGTCGGCCTCCGTGCGGCGGCCCGGCTTGGCGCGGCTGCCGGAGATCAGCCCGACCCCACCGATCCGCACCCCGCCAAGCTCGAGCACGTCGCCGTCGAGCAGGTGCACGCGCTCGAGCCCGCCCAGCTTCGACACGTCGTCGTGATTGCCGGCGACGCCCGCGACCCACGCGTGGTGCTCCGCGAAGGCGCGCCACACCGCGCTGACGTCGCCGTGCCCGCCGCGCCGGCTCGCATCCGGGGCGCTGTAGAGATCGCCGGCGAGCACGACGCCGGTGCGCGCGCCGGGCGGCAGGATCCCGTCGACCGCGAGCTGCTGCACCGCCGCCGCGACGGCGATCCCGAGGAGCTGCGTCGTGCCATCGCCGGCGCGCACGACGCCCTGCAGATCGCTGCACGCGATGATGGCGTCGAGCTCGCCGCCGAGGGGCTGCGCGAGGTTGCCCCGCGAGATCGGGAGCCGTTCGATCTCGGTGCCGCCGCCGGAGACGGCATTGAGGTACCGCAGCTCGGCGAGCAGCTCGTCGCCGATCCGTTCGATCTGCAGCCGCCTCACCCGCCGATCATCGCACGCCTGCCTCACTCCTTCGCGAGCTGGATCGCCACGAGAGGGACCGGGCGAGCCCTCCTGACGGCAGCGCGCGATCCCGCCGAGCTGCGTGGCCGCGATCCTGGTCGGGCCGGTGGCGGCGGCGCACGGCCCGGCGTCCGTGGGCGCCCGGTGACCGGCGCCCGGGGACCGTCAGCGTGCGC
>JALZOI010000709.1 GCA_030857245.1 Myxococcota bacterium | reverse complement strand
CACAGCGGCTCCAGCTCGCGGCAGCGACCTGAAGCGGCAGCGACCTGAAGCGCCAGTCCCACGTGGGACTGCACGCGGGGAGGCCGCCGCACCTCAGCGACGGATCTAACGACCTACAGACTCCTAGCGCCCGATCGGGGCCCGGAGGATTGGCCGCCAAGGCCGCCAAGAACGCCAAGGAAGTTTCATGAAGGTTCAGGACCGGTGAAGGGTTCCTCCGGAGGATCCTTGGCGGCCTTGGCGGCCTTGGCGGCCAATTCTTCCTCGGTCCGTCGTCAGTGCGAGAGCTGGTCGACGAGCTTCGCCGCGAGATCGGGCGGCGCCTCGGGATCGGGGAGGCTGCCGTAGATCGCACCGATGTCGCGCATCGGGACGTCCTCGTGCTCGGGCCCGGTGCCGTAGCGCCCGTACGGGGTCTCGGCGCCCTTGCGCAGCGAGATCTCGCCGCCTGACTGACCGATGGAACGGATGAAGCCCTTGTGGAGCGCGGTGCCGACGCGGGCCGGGCAGCGGCAGGGGTTCATCGGGTTGACGTGCTCGCAGCGCGGCGCCAGGTAGTCGCCGACCTTCTTGCGCGCGCGCGACAGCCGGACCTTGTACGCGCTCTCGGTGATCGCGAGGCAGCGCGCCGCCGCGTCGTCGGGCAGCTTCAGCACGTGGCACACGACGAACGCGGCGCGCTCGCCCGGTGGCAGGCAGTTGATGACCGAGGTCATGCACCCCTGCTTGAGCTCCCAGAGCAGGAGGTCGCGCTGCGGATCGCTGAGCGAGCGCACGACGTCGGTGCGAGTCGACTCGCTGCGCAGCGTCTCGTCGAGGATGTCGAAGTTGACCTCGGGCTGGCGTGGCAGCCGCTGCTCGAGCAGCTGGTTCGCGAGGCCGAGCAGCCAGACCTCGCGCTCGGTGGGGTCGGCGGGCGCCTGGTCGAGCTTCTCGGCGGCGAGCGCGAAGACATCCGCGAGGTAGCGCTCGGCGCGGCCCGGATCGAGTGTGAGTCGAAACACGAAGTTGTAGAGCCGGCGCCAGTTCGGTTCCACGAGCTCCCGCACACGTTCCCTGTCGAGCTTGGCCACCATCCGCGGGGTCGATGTTACACCCTTCCGTGCTAGCGTTCGCCCCATGACGCGACGGTACGTGGACCGGAGGAAGCTCCTGGGTCGCTGCCGTCGGGTGCTCGTGATGCTCGTGATGCTCGTGAGCGTGCTCGGGCTCGGCGGCCTCGGTGGCTGCTACGACCTCCCGAAGCCTGACTGTGGCTTCCGCTGCGGCCCGTCCGCTGCCTGCCCCGATGACTACACCTGCGCCAGCGATGGCCGGTGTCATCGCAATGGTGCACCGCCGTCGCTGGTGTGCGCCCCCGCCGATGCCGCGGTCGACACGCCGATCGATGCGTACTCACCGTCGGTCGTGCAGATCACGCCAGCGGACGAGATGCCCGGAGTCGACGTCACGACGTCGGTCACGGCGCGGTTCGATGTCGACGTCACCGGCGTGGCGAGCGACACGTTCGTGCTGATCGACAGCGAGGGCGAGCTGGTCGACAGCATGGTCTCGTACGATCCGGGGACGTTCACCGCGACCCTCATCCCCGCCGAGCCGCTGCTCGCCGGCCGCGGCTACGAGGCCGCGCTGTCCTCCGCGATCACCAACGCCAGCGGCACGCCGCTCCGGGAGCTGTTCTGGTCGTTCACCACGGCCGCCGCCACGCCGCCGCCCTGAGTCGCTACGCCAGCTCGAGCTTCGGCGGCGTGGCCGGCGGCGTGGGCGACGATCGCGGCGCGGACGTCGGCGGATCGGTCTCGACGAGCCCGGCCCGCCCGGTGACCTCGCCGCGGGGATCCTCGTACTGCGAGAGCTCGCGACTGATCTCGGCGAGCAGGTCGGACTTCTCGCGGTACGGCATGAACGCGCTCTTGAAGCCGGCGATGATGATCTCCTTGATCGTCTGCAGCGACCACCCGTAGTGGCGGTGGCAGAGATGGAGCTCGCGCGACACCGTGGTGTCGGACATCAGCCGGTTGTCGGTGTTGATCGTCACGCGCAGCCCGTAGTCGACGTAGAAGTCGACCGGGTGCGTCTCCCAGCTCTGCGCCGCCCTGGTCTGCATGTTCGAGGTCGGGCAGACCTCGAGGGGGATCCGGTGATCGTTGACGTAGTTCAGCATCTCGCCGCTCTCGATCAGCCGCGTGCCGTGGCCGATCCGGTGCGCGCCGCACTTGTGGATCGCCTGGTGCACGGAGTCGGGCCCGAACGACTCGCCCGCGTGGGCGGTGCAGTTGATGTTGTTGTCGATCACGAGCTGGAACGCGTGGCGGTGCAGCTTCGCGGGGTTGTTGACCTCGGAGCCGGCGAGGTCGAAGCCGACCACGCCGCCATTCTTGAACGCGACGCAGAGCTCCGCGATTCGCAGGCTGGACTCGGGCCCGAGCGAGCGGATCGCGCACAGGATCAGCCCGTAGCGGATCCCGAGCTCGCGCTTGGCCATCCGCAGACCTCGCAGCACCGCCTCGACGACCTGCGCCGGACGCAGCCCCTCGCGGGTGTGGAGCAGCGGGGAGTAGCGGACCTCGAGGTAGCGGACGTTCTCGCGCCACGCATCCTCGGCGAGCTCGTAGGCGCAGCGCTCGAGAGCGGCCTCGGTCTGCATCACCGAGAGCGTGATGTCGAAGGCGCGCAGGTAGTCATCGAGCGAGGCGATGTGCTCGCCCGCGACCAGCAGCCGGTGGAGCTCGCCGCGGTCGGTCGTCGGCAGCTCGTTGCCCTGCTTGCGGGCGAGCTCGAGGATCGTCTCGAGGCGCAGCGAGCCATCGAGGTGGCAGTGCAGGTCCGTCTTCGGCAGCTGGTGGATCAGCTCGAACGGGATCTCCGTCAGCACGGTCGTCGCGGTCGGAACGGTCATCCGGCCCCACTATCCCGCCGGGGGCACGCCCGCTGCAACAGGCATCGATCGTCATGAAGACCACCCTGCTGTCCATCGTGCTTCTCGCGGGTTCCGCAGGCCTGGTGTCAGGAGCGCCCGGGAAGAAAGAGACCACGGAGCGGGTCAGCTACACGGAGGAGCAACGCTCCGAAGATGGCTGGGTCGAGCTCGCGTCGCCGACGCCTTCAAAGCACGGCCGCCAGTTCATCACCGTGGACAACCGCAGCTTCGACCAGCTCAGGATCGACGGTCACAGCGGCCGCACCAAGGTGCAGAGCGTCATCGTCCACTTCGCCAGCGGCACGTCGCGCGAGTTTCGCGTAGGTCGCTACGTGAGGCCGAAGCAGTCGGTCGTCGTCGACGTGCCGGCCGAGCTGATCGATCACGTGGTGGTCGTCACGCATCGCTACAGCGGCGGCATGTACACGCTCCATGGCGCGCCCGCCGGGGGCGCCGTCGCGACGCGCTAGCGTGACTCCGGAGCTGCGGGCCTCGGCTCCACGGGCGCGAGGTCGACGCCGGTCAGGCCGTAGTCGCTCGCGAGGGCGTTGCGCAGCGACTCCACGAGGAAGTCGTCGCCGAGGAACCACCGGCTCGGGCCGACGGGATACCGCGGCACCACGACGCGCTGCCCGTCGGGGGTGTCGCGCAGGAGGTGCAAGCGCGCGACACCGACGGGCGCCACCGCCCGGTACGTCGCGATGCACCGCCAGGCGCCGTAGGCGAGCACGGCGGCGGAGATCACCGCGCAGGTCGTCCGCGCCCAGCGCGCGCGTAGCTGCAGGCAGACCGCACCGGCGATCGCGGTGCCCGTGAGAGCGACCGAAGCGAGGTAGAGTCGCGGCCCGAGCTTGGGCGAGGCGAGCAACGTGAGCGTGCACACGAGACCCGCGACCGCGAGCACCCCGAGCGCGCGCCGGGTCGCGACGGTCGGCGTGCCAGGCGACGCCGCGGTGAGCTCGGCGTCACGCCGGCGCGGCACGTAGCGGGCCAGCACGCCGAGCCC
>JALZOI010000002.1:710-41726 GCA_030857245.1 Myxococcota bacterium | reverse complement strand
CTTCGTGATCGCGCGGTCCCTCGAGCGCTACGAGCACGCGCTGCTCGGGACCCAGCACGAGATGCCGCTGCGTCACGCGGAGAGTGCGTGAACGCGAGCCTGCCGCGCTCCGGGATGGCCGTGCGCGCCCAGCCGAGCGCTCCCGGCGCGCCCCGCGTGCCCGCCCGCAGGCGTGCCCGGATGTTGCTGCGCGAACCTGACCTGCTGCTCTGGGTGCTCTACCTGGTGCTGTTCCCGGTCTACGTGTTCGAGAACGGGCTCCCCCAGCCGGGCGATCTGCTGATCCTGCCGCTCGCGCCGATCGTCATCGCCCGGTGGTCCGGCCGCGTCGACGTCCCCGCGAAGCGAGCGATCACGTGGCTGCTCGGCTTCACGCTCTACACGCTGGTGTCCGCGATGCTGTGGACGGCCGTCGAAGGCGAGCTCGCGATCAACCTCAAGATCGGGTTCCTCTTGAGCCCGCTGTTCTACATCTACAACGCGCTCGCCTTCCTGCTGGTGCTGCTCATGCACCGTGCCCACGGCGAGCGCTTCATCACGATCACCGTCTACACGACGTTGATCGTCGTGCTGCTCCAGGTGCCCCTGTCGGCCTTGATCGGTCGCCACACCGGCAGCCGCGCGACAGGGCTCTTCAACAACCCCAACCAGCTCGGGTATTACGCGGTGCTCTCGGCCTCGATCATCATCTTCGGCCAGCGCCGCGCGAACGTGTCGACGCTGCTGGGAGCCGCCGGCATGCTGGCCTGTACGTACCTCGCGCTGATCTCGGCGTCGAAGGCGGCGATCGTGAGCGTCGGGCTGCTGATCTTGATCAGCTCCGTCACCCGGCTGCGCACGATCCTCGCGTCGATCGCCGTCGCCACGGTGCTCGTGCTCACGGTGCCCCCCCTCGCGACCGCGCTCGAGCTCAGCAGGGATCGCATCGAGAGCGACGAGCATGCCAGCTTCCTGCTGGAGCGCGGCTACGATCGGATCTGGCAGCACCCCGAGTACTGGGTGCTCGGCTCGGGTGAGGGTGCCTACCGCCGGTTCGAACACACCACCGTCATCGGCGATCACGAGCTCCACTCGTCCGGCGGCACCCTGTTCTTCTGCTACGGCATCGCCGGCTCCCTGGTCTTCCTCGGGTTTCTGTTCCAGGTCATCCGCGGCGCGCAGCTGCGGCAGGTCGTGCTGCTGATCCCGGCGGCGGCGTACGGCCTGACCCACCAGGGTCTGCGCGTGACGCTGCTCTGGGTGCTGCTCGCGATGTTCTTGATCCTCGGCGATCGCGCTCGCCGGTCGAAGCGGAGCCCGGCGACGCCACCCGGGCGCCTGGTCGGCGAGCCACGTCTCCGTCGAGCATGAGCGCGTGACGCCGCCGCCGACCGAGATCGGGCGCAAGCTGCGCGGCGGCATCCTGTGGACCGCGCTGGGCACGGGCGTCTCGAACCTGATCCGGATCGCCCAGATCACGATCCTGGGCCGGCTGCTCTCCGCTTCGGAGTTTGGCGTGATCGCCGCGGGTCTGACGGTGCTCGCGTTCTTGCGTGCCATCAGCGACCTCGGCGTGGGGCTCGCGCTGGTCCAGCACCGGTCGCCTCGCGCCGAGCACATCGGGACGGCGTTCACGGTGTCGCTCGTGCTCGGAGCGGGCCTAGCGGTGGGCTTGCTCCTGGGCGCACCCGAGGTCGCGAGCCTGTTCCGGCGTCCGGAGCTCGTCGACACGCTACGTGCGCTCTCGGTCCTGGTGCTGGTGCGCGGCTGTGGGTCGATCTCGCTGCTGCTCTGCCAGCGGGCGATGGACTTCCGGACGTCGGCGATGGTCGACCTGATGGGCTTCACGCTTGGCGCGATCGTCTCGATCGCGGCCGCCTGGGGGGGCGCCGGGCCCTGGGCGCTCGTGTACGGCTACGTCGTCGAGTCCCTGCTGACGACCGCGATCCTGCTCGTGCGTTACCCGCCCGGCCGCCCCCGCTTCGATGGCGCAGCGTTCCGTGAGTTGTTCCGCTTCGGCGCCGGCCAGACGCTCGAAGGCATCGCGACGATCGTCGCGCAGCAAGGAGACTACGCGGTCGTGACGCGCTACCTCGGCACGAGCGCGCTGGGCTTCTACACGCGCGCTTACGAGCTGGTCACGTATCCCGCGAAGCTCTTCAGCAGCATCCTCGGTTCCGTCCTGTTTCCGGCATTCTCACGCCTGCAAGACGACCGTCCTGCGCTGGCGGAGGCCTACGGCCGGACGTTGTTCGTCAACGCCATCGTGCTGCTCCCTGCATCGCTGTTGATGATCGTCGTCGCGCCCGAGGTGCTACGCGTGCTCCTGGGGCCGGGCTGGGACGCCTCCGTGCTGCCCTTTCGCGTGTTGCTCGTCGGCATGCTGTTCCGCACGAGCTACAAGGTCGGCGCGATCGTGTCTCGCGCACGTGGTGCCGTGTACTTCGTCGCCGTGACGCAGATCCTCTACGCAGGCTGCGTCGTCGGAGGCGCGCTGTACGCCGTCCGCTGGGGCGTGGAAGGCGTGGCGCTGACGACGACCATCGCGATCATGATCCAGTTCGTGTTGCTGTCCTGTGGCGCCGCGGTCCATGCCGACATCCCGCTCTACCGGCTCGTCCAGGTCCACATTCCCGCGCTGTTCACGACCGCGGGTGCGGCGCTCTGCGGCCTTCCGATGGCGTACGCGATTCGCGCCCAGACCGACAGCGCCGTGCTCGTCGTGCTCGCGACGATGGGCGTCGGTGCGCTCGGAGCCCTCGCGGTCGCGTACGTGGGCGTCCGCCGTGGGCATCCCCTGTGGAGCTGGACGTGGGGACAGCTCCGCAAGGCGAAGTCACGCCGGCGCCGCCAGCCACCTGGTCTCGAGGGTAGCCCATGAAGCATCGTGAGAAGCCGAGAGTCCTGTTCGTCAACAGCCTGTTTCGCACCTACGAGCGCCAGCTCTACGAGGCACTCGCGACGGAGTTCGAGCTGCACGCCGTGTTCATCAGCCCACCACCGGCGAGTGACGCGCCCGTGCTCGAGTCGCTGCGCGGGACGCTGGACTGGAAGATCGTCGGCACCACCGTCGACAAGCTGACGCCCGCACATGTGCGCGACAATGCCGGGCTGTTCCGGCTGACCTACCAGGTCGGGCGACGGTGCGACGCGATCATCAGTGGCACGACCGATTCGTGGAAAGCCCGGGTCGTGTATGCGGCGGCGCGGGCGGCCCGCGTGCCCGTCGGGCTGCGCAAGGAGAAGTGGCACGACCGAGCCGAGGTCCTGCGAGGCCTCCGCGGCGTGTACTGGCGCGGGCAGGAGAGGTGGACCGCGCACCTCGAACGCCACGCGACCGGCGTGCTCGTCGGTGGCACGCGCGCCCAGCAGTACCTGCTCTCGCAAGGCGTCCCGCCCGACCACATCTTGCCGTTCCGCTATCTCCACGCCGACCTCGGCGCGCTGCCGCTCGATCCCGTCCAGGTCGCCGAGCTCGAGCGGCACAAGGCCGGTCGCACGGCGTTCCTGTACCTCGGTCGCGTCATGAGGCAGAAGGGCCTGGCCGACCTCGTCCGGGCGTTCCAGCAGCTGGTCGCGAGCGGGCGCGACGCGGTGCTCTTCGTGGTGGGCGGTCCCATCACGAGTGACACCGGGCGCGGTGATGTCTCGACCGCATACTACGACGAGTGTCAACGTCTCGCCGCGGGCGATCCCCGGATCGTGTTCTTCGGCGCGACCGCTCCCGATCGCGTGCAGAACTTCTACGCGGCCGCCGACGTGTTCATCCATCCGCACGTCGCGACGGTGGATGGCATCCCGATGTACGAAGGGTGGGGCAACGTGATCACCGAGGCGATGAGCATGAGCAAGCCCGTGATCACGACGACCCACGTCGCGAGCGCCTTCGACGTCGTCACCGACGATCGGACCGGCTACCTGCTCGATGCGAGCGCCGTCGAGGCCGGCCTGGTCGACGCGATGGCGCGGTTCGTCGACGCGCCGACCCTCGCACGCGAGCTCGGCGCGAACGCCCGGCGCACCTACGAGACCTTCGTCGACCCCTCGGTCAATATCGCGACGATCCATCGCCTGATCCATCGTGGAGCCCCAACATGAAGAGCACCCTCCTCCGTCCGTTCCGTGACTCGATCGAGCGCGTCCCGCTGCTCGCCGAGTCGTACCGGCTGGTCCGCGATTACGTGAAGTTCCGGAGGTCGACGCCGAAGCCCACTCCCCTGGGCTTCAAGTTGACTGGCAACCGCAAGATGGAGTCGGGGGCGTTCGAGCCCGTCGAGACCCAGCTGATCAAGGGTGAGCTCGAGCGTGCGGAGGTCTTCGTCGACGTCGGTGCCAACGTGGGCTACTACACGTGCCTCGCGAGATCGCTCGGGCGCCAGGTCGTCGCGATCGAGCCCTCGACGGCCACGCTGCGCCTGCTGTTCGCGAACCTCGTTGCCAACGAGATGCGCGACGTCGAGGTCTTCCCGGTGGGGCTCTCGGACAAGGCCGAGGTGGCGGTCCTCTACGGTGGCGGCGGCAACGCGTCCCTGCTGCTCGGGTGGTCGACGAGTACGAAGGTCTACTCGGAGGTGATCCCGACGACGACGCTCGACCGGCTACTCGAGGCTCGCTTCGCCGGTCAGCGCCTCTTCATCAAGATCGACATCGAAGGGCTCGAGTATCGTTGCTTGCTGGGCGCCACTCATACGCTCTCCCGTGACGTCGCCCCGACGTGGTTCCTCGAGATCTATCTCGATCAGGGTCATCGGGAAGGCCTCAACCCGAACTTCCTCGCGACGTTCGAGCTGTTCTGGAACCACGGGTACGAGGCTCGTGAAGCGGTTCCCGCGGGACGCATCATCGACCGCGACACCGTGAAGCGCTGGATCGACGCCGGTCGCGTGGACTCGCCTTCGGCGAACTACGTCTTCGCGAAACGCTGATCGAGCCGGAGGGCATCGACGATGCGGGCCGCTCGGACGTCCGACGTGTAGCCCTGGACGTCGGTCCTCGCCTGCTGCGCGATCCTCGACCGCAGCGCGTCGTCGCAGACCAGGCGATCGATCGCACGTTGCCAGGCCCGTACGTCGCCGGCCGGAGCGATCAGTGCATTGTGGTCGTCGCGCAGGACCTCCTGCAAGACCGGGAGGTCCGATGAGACCATCGCCACGCCCGACGCCATGTACTCGAACATCTTCATCGGTGAGCAGTACTTGCTCGTATCGAGGCGGCGGGTCGGCCCGAGGATCTCGCTGCGCGGGTAGGGCATCAGCAGGACGTCGAGCTCACCATAGACGGCCGGGAGATCGCGCGGCGCGACGTAGCCGCGCATCGTGATGTTCGCGGGCAGCGAGCTCGCCCGCCACGTCGCGAGGTCTTCTTCGCTCCCCCCGACGAGCACGAACGTGTGGTCCGGCATCACGCGCGCTACCTCCACGATCAGCTCGACGCCCCGGCCCGGGTAGAGGTTGCCGACGTAGCCGATCCGCGCCGGCGCCGCGATCACGTTGCGGGAGGGCGCATACGAGCGCGGCTCCGCCGGGCTGTGCGCGACCACGACGGGGCGCCTGAGCGGGAGCAGCTCCGCGGCGGCGAGCTCGCGCTCGAGGGCGTGCGAGATCGCGACGAGCCCGAGAAAGCTCGGACTCCGCACCATCCGCCGCCACAGCGGCACGTGCCAGCTCCGGTCGGGCAACCCGTGCGCCTCGAAGACGACGGGCAGGCCGAGGCCGGTCGCGATCACGCTGCCGACCAGGTCCCGCGAGTACACGACGTCGACCGTGCGCCGCCGTCGGAGGAGCTCGCGCGCGATCGCGCCGACGTACACCATGCCGCCGCCTCGTCCGGCCGGTCGAGATCCGAGCTCGATCGCGAAGGTGTCGTCGACTCCGTAGATGTCGTGAAGCGATCCGGTGGTGGGCTCCTCGCGCTTCGCGAACAGCGTGACGTCATCGCCGCGCTTCGCGAAGGCGTTGCACATCAGCATCACCTGCACGCTGGAGGCGCGGCGGGACGGCAGGTACGACAACGAGAGGTAGAGGATGCGCACGTCAGCGAGCCGGTTCGATTGCGGGGATCCCGACGGGTGCCGGGGCCAGCCCGGCTTCGCTCGCATTGCGCGCGTTCTTCACCGCCTCGAGGCGGGTCCTGGTGTGTCCCTGATTCGGCCCTTCGAGCACCCCGGCGCGTTCCAGACTGCGGAGGCAGTGCGCGGCATCGTCCCACTCCGCGAGCGCGATCCGCGCGTCACAGAGCAGGATCCAGGCTTCCGCGATCTCCGCGATCCGGCCCTGCCACGTGCTCACCTCGGCGAGCGTCTCGACGACCTCCGCGTGCATCTTGCGCTTCGCGAGCAGCTTGCCGAGCGCGAGCTTGGACTCGGGCCCCGGCAGCTGCGCGACCCAGTGCCGGCCCGCTCGCTCCGCGATCGCGTCATCGTTGCGTCGCATGGCGACGGCGTACAGGTGCTGGGCGATCGCCGCGGTGGGGCGGAAGTCGAGCACCCCCGCGAGCCAGGCGACCTGCACATCCTCGCGCCCCAGTTGCTCGAGCGCCTTCAAGATCGTGCTGACGTTCTCGTAATCGACGGGGATGGCCTGCGCGACCTGGGCGGCCGGGAACACGGTGACGAGCTCGCGCACGATGGCACGCGGATCGCGAGTGCCGCGGAGGGCCGCGGTGTACTCCGCGGCCGCCTGCCGTGGATGCTTGGCGAGGAGCAGGCGGGCCGCGATCAGATGCAGCCCCGGGTGCGTCGGATGCAGGACGAGCGAGTGGTTGAGGAGCCGGACGCCCGCCGGATCCTGGTGGTCGAGCCGATCCTGCGCCGCCACGGCATACGCGAAGTAGTCGAGTGGATGCCGCTCGATCGCTGCCAGGATCTGCGAGCGGCTCGGCGCCGCCCGCAACGTGACGTGATCCTCGTTGACGGACCGGGTGATCGGGAGGACCAGCGCCAGGACCGCCAGGCCGAGCGCCGCCAGGTGCCCGACTCGGAGAACGCGCGCGCGCAGGAGCTCGGTCGACGACAGCTCGCGCAGCTGCCTGCTTGCGAGCGTCGCCGCGACGAACACCACCGGCACTGCCAGGCCGAGGAGCTCCATGCCGAAGTCGACGTTGCTCTGGATCGCGACGCTCGCAAGCGCCCCGAGGGCACCCGCGGCGAGCGGCCCTTCCCTCCATCGCCGGACCGCCGTCACGACGAGCCACACGCCCGCCGCGCCCAGCAGGAGCACCCCGATCACGCCCCATTCGACGAGGGCCTGCAGGTACTCGTTCTCGAGATGCGAGAACGTGACGAAGGCACTCGCGGGATGCACGCGCGTGAAGCTCGGCTCGAAGGCGCCGCGTCCGATCCCGAGCCAGGGGGTCTCCTCGATCAACGCGACGCTCGAGCGCCAGGCAGCGTACTTGTTGTACGGGTCGTCGATCTCCTGGAGCGACGTCTCTCCGAGCTGCTGCGAGACGTTGCCGATGCTCGTGTAGACCACGACGATCAAGCAACTGATCGCCACGACACCCGCCGGTAGCGTGGTGCTCAGGAACTTCTGGCGCCGCGACCGATGGCGTTTATCCGAGCGCGCAGCGTCGAAGCGCTGAACGACCAGCACGGCGACCGCGATCGTGACGCCGCCGATCAGCGCGAGCACGGCACCTCTCGAGAGCGTTGCCAGGGCACACGTGACGCAGGCCGCACCGTTGAGCGCCCACAGCGCTCGGGTGCGGGCCGCCTGCCGCGTGTACATCAACAGCCCGAGCGACACCGTAGCCCCGAGCGCCATCAACCCGCCCAGGTGGTTCGAGTTCAGGAGCGGACCCAGGACCGGCGGGGTCGCGTGGACCGGTGCATAGAGGCCGTAGAGTGTCGTCGCCCGCAGCATCTCGTGGACCGCGACGACGAGCGCCGCCGCGCCACACACCGCTCCGACGCCCGCCAGGCAGAAGTAGCGGCCTTGCTCGGAGGCAGCCGCTCGCAGCGCCACGACGGCGGCTCCGAGCAAGATCACGAAGAGCGCGAGGGCGCGCAAGGTGCTCGACGGATCGCGGCTCAACGATACCCAGGGATCGACCCCCGCGGCGTTCGCGCCGTCGGCGCGCAGGGCGGCGCCGACTGGATCGAAGGCCTCGACGACCACGCCGGGCATCGGAATCAGCTGCAAGGCCGTGAGCGCGGCCGCGATCCCGAGCATCACGAGGAGAGGCGACCACTGGGGCATGCCTCGGCGCGAGAACACCTGCGTGGCGAGGGCAACCGCGACCAGCACGGCGGTGCCTGCCTGAGCAAACCGCGGCGCGCCGCCGATCGCCAGCACCGCGAACGCAAGAGCGGTGATCCCGATGCCGATCGATATCCGAGATCTCGAGCGCACTCGCTACCAGGGACGCTCGGGCACGAACACCTCGTCACCCGGCATCATCGGGAAGTTGGGTCGCGAGCCTTCGGCGATCATCTCGACCGGGATCTTGTAGATCCTCTTCTGATCTTCGATCACGCGTGTTACCCGGACCATGTTCTTGCGGGCCATCGGCGAGAACCCGCCGCTCTGCGCGATGGCTTCGGTGATCGTCATGCCGGGGGTGAACTTGACCGAGCCACTGCGCGCGACCTGCCCGAACACAGAAAGCTTGCGGGAGTTGATCTCGACGATGGTGATCGAGACGATCGGGTTGACCAGATACCCGTCACCGAGGCGCTGCTGGATCACGTCCTGGACCTGACGCGCGGTCTTGCCGGCGGCCGCCACCGTGCCGATGTACTGCACGGCGATCTCGCCCGACGCATCGAGCGAGTACGTGGCCTTGGTGTCGCGAGCGCCGTTGAAGATGATGAGCTCGATCTTGTCGTTCGGACCGAGCGGCATCTTGGTCTCGTCGAACGGAGCGATGGTCGGGTAGTTCGCGGGAGGGTTGTCGCGGCATGCAACCACGCCAAGCGTGAAGACGAGCAGGAGCCACGGCAGCAGCCGGGGCTGAAACGAGCGTGAGAACCGCATCAACGGACGGATAGTTGCCGAATCACGGCCCAAAGTTCAATGAACGGCCGCCGTGAGATGGACATCCAACTCCGTCGATTGACCCCGTGTAGTTTCGCAGGTACCGTCCTGAGTCCGATCCGGAGAAGAGAATGGAATTCCTAAAGAAATCGCTGGTGGCGATGGTGATTCTCGCAGGCGGTGGGACGCTGCTGGCCCAGCCTACGAGCTCGTCGACTACCGTCGATGCAACCGCGACCGCGGCTCCCGCCGTCGTGGTTCGGCTATCCGTGCCAGAGATGACCACGGAGAGTGCGGAGCTCCAGACGCAGGTCCGCACTGATGTGCGGCACGTGCTGCACCTGCAGGAGATGGCCCGCAAGAGCAAGGACATCATCAAGCTCTCGTGCGTCAACGACGCCTACATCGCCATGAAGGCAGAGGCCAACATGTTCGACGAGAGCCGGCTCCAGCTCGAGGTGACGCTCGCGAGCGCTCGTGATGAGCGCTTCACGGTGTTCACGCAGGTCTCGACCCGCGCGAACAACGTCCGCGTGCTCCGAGAGATTGCCGATCGCTGCGTTGGTGAGACCGACCTTGCGGAGTCGGCGAACGACTACACAAGTCCCGAGTTCCCGGATGACCCGACGAAGGGCGACGCCTTCGATCCCCCGATCGAGCCGCCCGGCTACGCGTCGCCGTACAACTGACCGCAAACTGCGAGCTTCGCAGTACCTCTGCGGGACCCGCAGGCCGACCGCGGCATCATCCAAGTCGTTCTAGAGACTTACGAGCGGCCCGTCCGGTGCACTACCCCTTCTCGCAGCCAACCAGCTGCTTCAGGGAGATTGCACATGAACATCAAGGCGCTCATCACCACGCTCACTCTCGTCGGCTCGTCGTCGGTTGCGATGGCGCGCCCCCTGGCCGGCTCGGTTCACGCGGAGGCCAGCTGGTCGTACGGGACCCCGTCGGCCAGGTCGTACGGAGGTCCGGTGGTCCGCGACCATCGTGACTATCGCGGCCCGGCGCCCGTGTCTCGCCGTCCCGATGTCGTGACGGTGCTCGATCCGGACAACAACACCATCGGTGCCGACGCGAGCGAGTATCAGGGCGCCCGCCCGGTCGTGTCGAACCGCACGCGGTACCGCTCGAGCTACCGGCCCTTCGCCGACCGCGGTTGGACCGCGCTGACCGAGCCGACGCGGATCGATGCGGGCCGCCAGTTCATCAACCTCGGAGCGAACCTCGGGACGTTCGATCAGCTGCGGTTGCACCAGACGGCCGGCGAGTCGACGATCACCCAGGTCGCGATCAAGTTCGCCGATGGCCAGACGCAGGTCGTCCGGGTCGGCCAGCGCCTGAACCACTGGAACGCTGACATCACGATCGATCTCGACGGCAACGCTCGCCGGATCGAAGGTGTCGTCGTCTACGGCGCGACCGCCGAGGGCTCGTCGTATCAGCTGCTGGCGCTGTAGCCGCGTCGCGTCGCGTCGCTGGCGCTCACGGCCTGCCAGTCGGCCGCCGTGAACGTCAGACGACCTTGGCTTCGTCCTGCTCGCCGTAGCCGTAGTAGTTGTAGTAGCCGTAGTTGCGATCGCTGACGTCGAACTCGTTGACGATCACGCCGAAGATCGAGCCACCCACGTCACGGATCTGGTTGGCGGAGTGGCGGATCTCGTCGCGCAGCGTCTTGCCCGAGCGCACGACGAGGATGACGCCGTCCGTGTACTTCGACAGCACGACGGCGTCGGTGACAGCTTGCAGCGGCGGCGAGTCGAGGATGACGAGATCGAACCGGCTCGACAGCTCCTGCAGGACCGTCTCGAAGCGCTTCGTCATCAGCAGCTCGGCCGGGTTCGGCGGGCGGGGACCGCACGGCAGGACGAACAGGTTCGGGATGTCGGTGGTCTTGATGACGTCGTCGTAGTTCTGATCACCCAGGATCAGGTTCGACAGGCCGATGTGCTTCGGCACGCCCATGGACTGGTGGAGTCGCGGACGGCGCATGTCGGTGTCGACGAGCAGCACGCGCTGATGGCTCTGCGCCATCGTGGTGCCGAGGTAGATCACGCTGGTCGTCTTACCTTCCCGGGGCCCGGCGCTCGAGACGACGAGCGTCTTCAGCTGGCGGTCGGCTCCCGAGAACAAGATGTTGGTACGCAGCGAGCGGCAGCACTCGGCGATGCTCGATGTCGGGTGCTCGTGAACATAGAGGTCGCGCGCCCGGTTGTCCTCCGGTGAGGTCGAGGGCGGCAGCATCGGGATGACGCCGAGCACGGGCACCCCGGTCGCGGCCTGAGCGTCGAGGGTCGACTTGATCGACCGGTCGAGGAAGACGACGAGCACGAGGAGCCCCGCGTCGATCATCAGCGCGATCGCGACCGCGACCATCAGGTTGATCTTGAGGCTGGGCGACACCGGTTCGGTCGGCGGCAGCGCCGGATCCAGCGGCTTGGCGTACGACGTGTCGATCGTCGTGTTCAGCCGGCCCGTCATCTGGCTCGCCGCGAGCTGAGGCCGCAGCGTCTTGTAGTCGTCCTCGAAGCGCTTGTTGTTCCGGACGAGCTTGTTGTAGTCGACGATGGTCGGGCCGAGGTCGAGGGCCTCCTTCTTGTAGCGCTCGACCTCCACGTTGAGGAGCCGCTCTGCGCCGAGTGCGGCCTGGTGCTGCTCCTCGACGCCCTCGATGATCCGCTGGGTCTCCGCATGGAGCGCCGCGTACAGATCGTCCATCTTCGCCTTCGACTTCTGGTACTCGGGATTCTTGGGCCCCAGCTCCTTCTGGACCTGGAGGAACTGATTGCGCTCGGTGTAGTACTGGGCACGCAACGCATCGAACGACGTCGAGTCGTTCATCACGAGGATCGGTGACTCGAGCACCTCGCGCGTCGAGAGCTTGCGCATGCGCTCCAGCCGCGCGCCGATCTCGATCCGCCTCGCGCGCGCTTCGTTCATCTTCTGCGTGAACGACGTGATGTTCATCGACACCAGGCTGAGCTGATCTTCCAGCGAGACTGCGAGCAGGCCCTTGTCCTTCTGGAACTGGAAGAGGGCGGCCTCGGACTGCGTCAGGTTCGTCTCGGTGTCGTCGAGCTCCGTCTTCAGGGCACCCGAGGCGTCCTCGGTGCCCATCTTCAGCTGGTGCTTGGAGTACGCGATGTACGACGCGAGGTGGTCGTTCGCGATCTTCGCGGCCCGCACCGGATCACCGCTGCGGACGACGATGTACATGATGCGATCCTGATCGGGATACTCGACGCGCAGGTTCTCCTGGAGCCGGTGCGCCGCGAGATCGATCTGGGCCTCGACCTTGGGGTTGGCCTTGAGCTCGTCTTCGGTCAGCAGATGCGTGTAGAGCTGCTTGTCACGCACGGTCGCGCGGATCAGCATGAAGCTCGCGATCACCTGCCGCTGCTGCTTGTAGTAGTCGAGACCGCCGGCCGACTGCCCGGTCCGGGCGTCCTGATTGGTGCCCTGATTGAGGAGATCCGCGAGGCGTGGCTCGATCTGCACCGAGGCGACGGCCTCGTAGACCCGTGGCTGCCGGCTCGTGTAGACAACACCTGCCGCGATCGAGAGGGCGAGCAACGCGAGCAGCGCCCACACGTACTTTCGAAGCGCCTCGAAGTAACGCCGGAAGTCGAAGTTGAGGAGCTGCTCCTCTCTCACAGGTTCGTTGGTTTCGGCGTTCACGAGCGCTCCAATAAGTCCGGCAAGTTAGTCGTCGTATACCCACCGCGGGTTCACGTCGAGCACTAGAAACGTGCCTAAAAAAACCCAGCTAGATCTGATGCCTTAGGCTCGATGTCGACGGGCACTCCATCCGCGAGCACCGAGCGCTGTGCAGCCTCGAGGGTAGCGACCACGCGGAGCGCGCTCGCAAGATCGGTGAGCGGAGCGAGTTGGCCGGCGATGCACTGCAGGAAATGCTGTGCCTCGAGGCGCAGCGGCTCGTGCATCTTTAGCCCGAGGATGTGGACGTCGCCATCACGGATCGTCAGGTACTCGGCGAACTCGGTGAAGCTCGGCGGCCGATCGAACCCCTTGTCGTAGATCCGCAGCTTATCGGGCGCGACGTCGTCGAATTCCAGCATCTTCTGCGAGCACACGATCGTCAGCCGACGTTCCTTGCGCGGGTGCAGCCACGACAGGTGGACGTGCGCGAGCTCGCCGGTCGCGTAGCGCAGGGACAGAAAGACGACGTCCTCGATCCCGGACTGGAGGACGCATTGTCCCGACGCCGACACCGCGACCGGCGAGCGCTCGACCAGGAAGTCGATCATGGAGAGGTCGTGTGCTCCGAAGCTCCACAACACGTTCTCGTCGCTGCGCACGCGGCCGAGGTTCACGCGCGTCGCGTTGAGGCATTGCAGGGTGCCGAGCGTGCCGCCCCGCAACAACTCCCGCATGCGCACCACGGCCGGGTGAAACACCATGAGGTGCCCGATCATCGCGACGCGGTCGCCCCGGGCGGCCACGGCGGCCACGCGGCGGGCGTCCGCCAGCGAGAGCGCGAGAGGCTTCTCGATGAGGACGTGCTTGCCAGCGTCCAGCGCGGCGATCGCGAGTGCCGCGTGCGTGGGTGATGGGCTCGCGATCACGAGCGCATCGACGTCACGATCTGCGATCACGGCCGCAAGATCACCGGAGGTTCGCGCGTGCGGAGCTACGGCGTGGGCACGGCGGAGCGCCGCCGGGTCCGGATCGACGACGGCGACGAGATCGCAGTCGGGTTCGTTCGCGAACACGCGCACGTGGTTGAGCCCCCATGCGCCGCATCCGACGACCGCAACGCGCGTCCGCCGCGACACGAGCTACAGAGCGGCGCGGAGGCCGGCGAGGATCTCGTGTCGCACGTAGCTCGGATCGACAGCCGGACCGCCCGCATCCGGCATGTAGCGGAAGTCGGTCTGCACCGTCGAGATCTGGTAGTTGATCGACGCGGCCATCCAGTCCCGAAGGCTGTAGCGGACCTCGGCGAGGCCCGACAGGATGAGGTCCTTGCGAGTCGGCGAGTTCCCCATGACGAGCAGGCCCTGGTACTCGCGCAACATGACCTCGGGATGGATGATCAGGCTGACCGGCGCGAGCCGCTGCTCGATGTTCAGGCCGAACTTGTGGTCGCGATAGAAGTTCGCGTTGATCGAGTCGTTGTGCGTGTAGTCGTACTGCGCGAACATGCTGCCGAGCGGGCTGTAGCGCCACCCGAGCTGCACGCCAAACAGGGCTGCCGAGTAGCTCGGCCCTTCGGTGTAGAAGCCGTTCGTATAGCCCGCGCGTGCGACGATCGACGTCGCCACCGTCAGCGCGGTCTGGATGCCGACCTGGGTGATGAGGGGATAGGACGTGACCTTGGTGCTGTCCTCGCCGAGGCCGCTGTAGTACCCGACGCTGACGTCAGCATAAAGCCGCGTTTTCGGGAACAGCAGATGGTTCACGCGGATGCCAGCCATGTGCTGCATCCGGTCCGCGAAGTCCTGGTTATCGGACTCGAAGATGTCGATCGTGTTGTCGTAGTGCAGGATGCCGCTCACCGTTCGCCCGGTCGGCGTGAATGAGAGCGAGAGGTTGAGGTGATTGATGATCCGGTTCGTGTTGCTCGGCGACTCGAAGTTCGTCTCGCGGATCACCCGCTGAAACTCCTCGAGCACGCCGAACGACCACGGCCGATTCGGGTTGACGAGGCCGCGGAACAGCAGGCCAGCACCAAGCCCACCCTGCTCCTGAACGGCATCGTTGCTGGAGAGGTAGAAGTCGTACGAGAGGTTGGCGTGGAACCGGTACTGGAACGCGCCCGCATTCGTCGGCTGATCCGTCACGCCCGGCGCCGCGAGGCGCTGCTGGGAGAGTGAACCCGCGCTCAGCTGCGCCAGCAAGCGGAGGAGTCCGGCCGAATTGGTCTGGCTCTCCTCGTAGAACACGTTCGAAACGAACCCGGTCTCGACACCGAAGACGGGGTGGAGCACCGTGCCCTCGCCGACCTTGATCCCGGCGCCCTCCACAGATGCTTCCGGGTCGATCGCGTCATCCGGGCTGATGCCCGGGGTGCTCTGCGCGTACGTGACGCCCGAGCTGACCATCAAAAGCAGGCCAGCCGTCCGTAGCAAATTCCGCATTTTCATAGTCAACTCGGGTGGTTAGGGCTCAGAAGGACCGAGCTGTGCGCAGCATACGGTAGGCCCGTGCGCGGGGTCAACGACACCGCCGGCTTACCGCGTTAGTGGCAAGTGATGCCGGATGGTTCACGCAGCGGCGCCGTAGAAGCGCGCGACCTGCTCGATGACGAACTCCTGTGCAGGAGGGGCCAGGGCTGGATGGAGCGGCAGAGCGAGCACCTCGTCACACGCTTGCTCGGCATGAGGACACGCCCCGCGGCGATAGCCGAGATCGGCGAAGCACGGCTGGAGGTGCAGCGGCGCGGGATAGTAGACGGCGGTCTCCACACCCGCGGCAGCGAGGTGCGCCTGCAGCGCGTCGCGGTGTGGCACCCGGATCACGAAGTGGTGATAGACATGGTCGGCGTGGTCCGCGGGTAACCGGACGTCGGGCAGGGCGGCGAAGGCGGCGCGATAGCGTTCCGCATGGGTACGCCGCGCCGCGGTCCACCGCGTGAGGTGCGCGAGCTTGTCGTGCAGCACGGCCGCCTGCATCGCATCCATGCGGTAGTTCCCGCCGACGACGTGGTGGTGGTACTTGGGCCGCGCGCCGTGGCTGCGCAGCAGGGTGACGCGGTCCGCGAGCTCGGAATCGTCGGTGATGACCGCGCCGGCGTCGCCGAGAGCGCCGAGGTTCTTCGTCGGGAAAAACGAGATTGCAGCCGCGATGCCGCGCAAGCTACCGCCGCCGACCGACTGCGCCGCGTCCTCGACGACGGGGACCGACACCGCGGGGAGCGCCGCGGGATGGCCGAACAGGTGCACCGGCACGATCGCGCGCGTGTGGGTCGTGCAGGCGGCGACCGCAGCGTCAGGCGCGAGCGTTAGCGTCTCCTCATCGACGTCGGCGAACACGACCCGGGCGCCGAGGCGTGCTGCGGACCCGGCCGTGGCGAAGAAGGTCAAGGGAGTGGTCACGACCTCATGTCCTGCGCCCACGCCGAGGGCCGCGAGGATCACGTGCAGCGCATCACTGCCCGAGCTCACCGCCCGCGCGAACCGGGTCCGAAGTCGACTCGCAAGGGCCACCTCGAAGCGGTCAATCTCTGAGCCTCCGACCAGCACCCCTGCATCCAGCACGCGCCGGATGGCCGCGTCGATTTCGGCGCGGATCGGCTCGATCTCCGCCGCCATGTCGAACATCGGAACGCGCACGACCGCCAGTTCTAGCGCCTTTCGTCACGCGACCATAGCGCTGGCGACCCGTGTACTGAATCGATAGACTCTCGCGGGTGAAGGCCATGCTGATCGCCGGGCTTGCGCTAGGGGGCTGCACCTTTCAGGCGCTGGTGCCGGGAGATGCCGGATCCGATGCGATGGTCCCGGCCATCGACGCGGTCGATGGGACCACGATGATGCGCACTCGCGACAGCCTGATCGGGGTCTGGCCTTTCGACGAGACGCAGGGCACCACGATCCCTGACGAGTCGGGGTTGACCGGGCCCGGCGCGCCGGTGCCGGTCAACGTCACCGTCGGGGGCAGCAACATCAGCTGGAACGACGGCCGGATGACGATCACGGCCCCGATCGTCGCTCAGTCGAGCAACACCCACCACCTCGGGGTGGATGCCCAGCTGAAGAATGCCGTCACCCTCGAGGCCTGGGTCCAGGCGGGTGGCGCCGAGCAAGGTACAGCTAGCTTGCCCGCCGTCATCGCGAGCCTCTCGATCAACACCGCCGGTCGCAACATCGCGCTCATGCAGATCGGCGACAAGTGGGTCGGCCGGGCCCGGACGAACGCAGACGCGAATGGCCGGCCGGAGCTGGTGTCCATGAACGTCGTCCAGACCTCCGCCATGACGCACCTGGTGCTGGTGGCCGACAACAACCGCCGCATCCTCTACGTCAACAACGTCCCCGAGGGCAGCAACCAGGCGGGCGGGCCGACGGGGTGGGACGTCGGTATCCCGCTGGTGTTCGGGAACGAGATCTCGCAGAACGGACCGTGGCTCGGAACGTTCTCGCTCGTCGCGATGTACGACCGCGCGTTGACCGTCGAGGAGATCGACCGCCACTACATCGCCGGCCCCGACGCCCCTTACTAGTCAACGCGCCGCAAGCACTCGCTCGATCACGTCGGCCACATGGAAGCGCGCGCGTCCTCGATCGTGGAGGTGGTGCGCGACGAACGCTTGGCTGGCGTCGCGGCGTGCGGGTGAGGCTTCGAGGAGCTCGGCGACCCCCGCCGCGATCTGTCCGCCGCGCAGCGCGATGGCGGCGTCGCGCTGCACGTAGTCGAACGCGAAATCGTGTCCCGGAATCTCGAGGACAGCGAGCGGCACGCCAAACGTCAGCGCCTCGAGGCCGACCGTGGACGTCAGCACCACCGCTGCGCGGGCGACGGCGAGTACGGCGAAGATCGGCGTGGCGTGCCCCACCACCGTGACGAGTCCCGCGACCGAGGACGCCGCGGCGACTCTTTCGTAGTCGTGCGGATCCTCGTGCAGATGGTTCTTGACGATCACCGAGCATCCTCGAGCTCGGAGCTGCGGTGCGGCCTCCTCGAGGAAGCGGCGGAACAGCTCGAGCTTGAGCTCCTTGGTCCCGTAGCCCTGGATCTCGATCGGGTTGGACAGGAAGGCCAGCGGCGCGCTCGACAGGCCGTGGTGCGCGAGCAGCTCCGCGCCCCTCACGGCCCACGTGCCTGGATCGAGCTCATCGAGGCGCGGCGCCCCGGTGACGGCAACGAGCGACGTGCGGATCTTGCTCGCGACGAAGTAGGTCTTGCTGCCTTCTCCCCATGCGCAGACGGCCGCGTTGACCGCGCCGCCATACGTCGGGCCGGCGTACGCGGTCGGCAGTGGAAATCGGATCCCCTCCTGCATCAAGACGGTGCGCGCCCCCCACCGGTGAGCCTGCGCCACCAGCTCGATGTAGGGGAAGACGGCGTCGTTCGGCACGATCACGACCCGGGACGTGCGGATCAGTTGACGAAGGCGCGGCCGCAGGACGCTCCATGCCACGCGTTTCGCCAATGCGCCGAAGCTCGAGGGGCGCGGCCCGCTCGCGGTCCCCGCTGTCGCCGGCTCACCGGTGCGGCGCCGGAGGTTGATCGGCAAGGCGCGACGGATCCTCGCATCCGTGCGAGGCGTGTCATGACCACGCAGCTCCGCCAGCGAGACGAGCCCGACATCGACGCCTCGCCGCGCGAGCTCGTCGGCCACCGGTGACATCATCTCGAGGTGATGCCGGGGATTCGTGAAGACGAAGGTCACGTCCGTCATGGCGCCGCCAGGTCATTGACCGAGACTCGCTCGCTGTACAGCCCGTCGAGCTGGTCGAGCGTGATGTCCGTGGATCGCAAGTACGTCGGGCGCAGCTTGCGATAGACCCCGGAGAGCTTCGGGGCGCTCGCGACCCAGCTGCGTTCGATTCCCGTGAGCACGGTCCCGTGCGCGCGGAACAGCGGCAGGTGGATCCACGGCAGATGCTCGAGCAGCATCGCCGGATCGGAGGCGTAGAGGACGTCGGCGAATGCGCGTCGGCCGCGGCCCCGGCGGCCGGTGATCACGAAGCAGCGCCGATCGCCGTGCACGAGGAGGAGCTGGCCGCAACGATACGCGCGGTGGTCGCGCGACAGCTGCCGCTCCGGGACATCGAGCTCGCGATCGAGCTCCTCGGGGCGGGTCACCACGCGGGTCTTCGCAAGGTGGCGCACGCCTGCGAGCCCGGACACCGGCGTCACGATCACGCGATCGCTCGGGCGGTGGGTGAACTTGAAGAAGTCGAGGATCTTCGCGATCCGATCGGAGGCCGAGAAGCAGGTGAACGTGACGTCACGCCGGCGGAGCAGCGCACTGAACAGCTGCAACGTCAGCTTGCGATGCGATTCGTCGACGGCGATGCTCGTCAGGTTGCAGCAACGCACCTGGCGGCCACCGAGCTGTCGATCCGCGTAGATCGCGCCGATGCAGCCGCGGATGCGACCGGCGTCCTCGATCAGGACGCCGAGATCGGGCTTGTCGGGCAGCCACTTGTACTCGAGGTAGCGCGTGTAGCGCTCGGCGCCGCCCTCGCCGCCGAGCGCGGCAGCGAGGTACACCGCAAGCGCCGGCAGGTCGGCGGGCGTGGCCGGTCGGATCATCGGGCTACGCAGCGCCCGCGTCGCGGAGCGCGCGCTCGATGGCGCGGACGCTGGTCAACTCCACCGCCTGCTCGGGCTCGAACGACACGCCGAACTCGCCTTCGAGCGCGACGATCAGGTGCAGGTGGTTCATCGAGTCCCACGAGTCGATCGACTCGCTGCTCGAGGTGTCGGAGAGCTCCGCTGCCGGGACGCCGAAGGTCGCGGCGATGACGGTGCGGACGCGAGCTGGGAGATCGGTGCTCATGATTCCTCGATGACTTCGAACAGCGACGACGCCGGCGGTGCCGCCCCGAGGTCGAGCGTCCACCAGTTCTCGCGATCGGTGATCGGCGCGAACCCGGCACTCGCGAAGAACCCCGCGGCGGGCACGTTCTTCTTCGTCGGGATGAACTCGCCAAGCAAGGTGGTGGCACCCGCCTCACGAATGCGCCGGACGATCGAAGCCAGCAGCGCATGCTCCGCGAGCCGCCCGAGGACGCGACAGCTGATCAGCAAGCTGTCCAGGCGGTAGCGATCCGGACCGTCGAGGACTGCGATCGCGACGCCGACGAGCCCGTTGTCCCCGTAGCGATCGGAGACGCGCATCCACAACCCGACGCCGCCCGCGGCGAGCAGGCTCGTGAGCGTGGCTTCGGAGTGCCGGCGGGTCGTGACGTTGAACTGGTTGGTCTTGCCGAGGAGCTGGACGACGCGCGGCAACGTCGCGGCATCGATCGACCCGATCACCACCCGCATCTCCAGGGCGCGGAGGAACTCGTCGACGGACCCGGCAGATTGCGCGAGAGCCCGACGCTCCGACTCGACCTGGTACTGCGCGGCGCGCGCGCGATCCTCGCTCGTCACCACGAGCTGGTCGAAGGCGCCGGAGTCGTCGAGGGCGTCGAGATACTGCATGGGGTTGGCAGGAACGTCGATCACCACGACCTCGGGGACCTGCTCCCGGACCCAGGCTCGCTCGACGGGATTGTCGTCGAAGAAGGCGAGGGCATCGAGGCCGATGTTGAGCTGCTCGGCGATCGCGCGCAGGCTCGCCGCCTTGTCGCTCCAGTGGATCTGGCGCGCCGCGAAGTCGTCGAGCCGCAGCACCATGTCTCGGTGCTGCTCGAACAGCTCGACGACGTCCGCCTCGTTGTTCTTGCTCGCGATCGCCAGCAGGACGCCGCGGTCGCGGTAGCTGCGGAGCGCATGCTGGAACGCCTTGAACACGCTGCCGGGATAGTCGTCGCCCAGCGCGATCGCGCCCGCACCGTCCTCGCCGAGCACCCCACCCCACAGCGTGTTGTCGAGATCGAGTACGAGGCACTTGCACGACGGCTTGTGGAGCGCCCTTGCGTGGCGGGCGAGCCGGCGACCGATCTCGAGCTGGGCCTTGCCGGCGAGCGGGCTCCGGGCGAGGAAGCCGAGCTTGAGATCGTAGAAGTCGCGGATGCCGACCTCGGCCGCGACCCGCGCGAGGTCGAAGATGCTGGTGCCCGGGATGGCGCCGAGCCGCTGAAGCTTGCGGTTGAGCGCCGCGATCGCGAACTGCTGCGAGGTCTCGAGCGCTGCATCGGCGAGCCCGGCGGCGACCCTGCGAGGAGGCGCCTGGTTGCAGATCACGAGCAGCGCCCCGGTCCGCGCGCGCGCCATCTGCGCGAGCGCTTCGAGGCGAGCCACGTAGGTCTCGATCGCATCCTCGATCTCGCCCGCGGTCAGGGCGACGAAGCCGTTGGCGAGCGCAGGTGCGAGCTCCTCGATCCGCGTCGCCACGATGATCAGCGTTGGATCGCCAGCGTAGAGCGAGCTCGCCGGATCGAGCACCTGCTGCTCGAGCTGGCCGTAGGGCGCGAGCGTGGTGCGGACGTCGAGGCCGCGCCGCGCGCCCTCGACCACGAGGTAGGGCGTGACCAGGTCGAACGTGTACGATGCGAGCACGGCCACCCGCACCGCGGTGAGGTGGTCGGGGGGCGCGGCAGCGAGCTGGCGAGCGGCTGCCAGGTAGGACGCCGGCTTGCCGTCGACGGTCGAGAGGATCTGCGCGACGGAAGTCACCGAGCGAGGCTCCCCAGCAGGCGCGGTCATCGACATAGCTTCGTGTCCCCGATCGTCATG
Organism: Myxococcota bacterium; assembly: GCA_030857245.1. Lineage (GTDB taxonomy): Bacteria > Myxococcota_A > Polyangia > Haliangiales > Haliangiaceae > JABFXX01. The sequence continues at coordinate 20,454 of JALZOI010000002.1, read as the reverse complement.
GACGTTCACGCGGCGGCGTAGCGGCACATGGGTTCGATGCCGAGCTCGCCACGTTCGCGCAGGGCGGTGGCCGCCCGCAGGATCTGCTCGAGCGTGGCGAGCTGGCCTTCGGTGTCGTAGTAGAAGTTCGACGGGTGGAACCAGAGGTGGAACACGCCGTCGGCCCGCCGTGCGGCCGCGAGCCCCTGGCGCGCCTTCGCGACGACCATCGCCGGATGAACCGCGCGGCGTAGCCCTTTACGCGCGAGCAACAACATCGAGCTGGGCAGCTCGACGAGTCCACCGTGATCGATCGGCTGGACGACCGCCGGTGGGATCGGCACGACCTTGTCGAGCAGGTTCGCGAGCCGGCCGGCGCGCCGACCCAGGCGGTCCCGGACGGCGATGTGCCATCCCTGATCGACGCTGCGGAACACGCGGACACCCGCATCGCGCAGGAGATCGAGGTGCGCGATCTGGTTGCGAGGGAACACGAACGACGTGAAGGGCAGCCCGTGCTGGGCGTGGACGCGCCGCGCCGCTGCCAGATCCTCGCGCAGCTGTTCGCGGGTCGCCTCGCCGAAGTAGAGGTGGGCGTAGCTGTGCGATCCGACGTCCTGCTCGACCCGGGTGCCACGGATGATCTCGATGAGGTCGGGCGCGTACCAGATGCGCTCCCCATGTTCGGTCGTCTGCGCAGCCGCATCATCGCGCTCGAGGAGCCGCCCGACGATGGCCCACGTGGCGCTGACCTCGTACGTGTCGAACAGCTCGGCGAGGCGACGTACGATGGTGACCTCGCGCTCCGCGCACCGGCCGTGATAGTCGGCGTCGGGCTTGTCCCAGATGCCCCACGCGAGCTCGAGATCGATCGATATGCAGAGCGAGCCCATCGTGGTTGGGCATAGAGGTACCATGCGATCCCGCGAGGCAACAACGGATCCAAATGCGCCAAGGCACCCTGGATCGGCGATCGTTCACCGTCGCTGATCAAACCGATTTTGCTGTCCTTTCCGGGGACTGGAATCCGCTACACGTGGATCCCGTAGCGGCGCGGCGCTCGCTGTTCGGCGAGCCTCTGGTGCACGGCGTCCACCTGCTGTTGTGGGCCCTCGACCGGGACCTCGCGGCGAGCGATGGGCCGGTCATGATCCGCGAGCTGCGCGTCGCGTTCAAGAAGCCCGCGCGGCTGAACGTGCCGCTCGTCCTCGAGGCCTCGAGCGCTGGCGACGAGACCCGACTGCGGGTCCTCGACGGCAAGCAGCTGGTCTGCGACGTGCTCGTGATCTGGAGCGCGGGACCTGCGATCCGCCAGGACGTCGTGGACCGCAGCTGGGCTGCGGCCGCGCCGGTCGAGCTGCGCCGCGACGAGATCACCACGGCCGTCCACGGCGCCCTGGAGCTCGCCGTCGACGGCACCCACGCGCGCGCGCGGTTCCCTCAGGTCTGCGCGCGCGTCGGCCTGCGTGTGGTCGCCGAGTTGCTCGCGACGACGCGCCTCGTCGGCATGCGCTGCCCTGGCCTGCACTCCCTGTTCGGAGGGATGGTCCTGCGTGCAACGTCGCGAGTGAGCGAGGTGCTGGAGTATGAGGTGCAGCGCGCCACGCAGAAGTACTCGATGGTGGATCTCGTGGTTCGGGGCGACAGCCTCGAGGGGACGATCGAGGCGTACATCCGGCCCGAGCCGCAGCCCGGTCCATCGCTGACGGCGCTCCGTGCCGCCGTGACCCCGGGGGAGCTCGTCGGTCAGCGTGCGTTGGTGGTCGGCGGCTCGCGTGGGCTCGGTGAGGCGATCGCGCGCGGCCTCGCGCTCGGTGGCGCGGAGGTGTGCCTGACCTACCATCGCGGCGCCGAGGATGCCGCCCGCATCGTCGACGAGATCGTCGCCGCGGGTGGACGGATCGTCGCCGAGCAGCTCGACGTCACGCAGGATGCGGCCGTGCGGTGGCCGTTCGCGGAGCCACCGACGCACCTCTACTATCTCGCGACTCCGCGGATTCCCGCCGTCGGCAAGCTGACGGGCGAAGACCTGCAGTCGATGTTGCGGTTCTACGTCACCGCGTTTCATGCGGTCGTGGAGGCGACATCGGCGCTCGCCAAGGCCGACCTGGTCGTGTGGACACCCTCGACGGTGTTCCTGGACTCGGGCACGGGTAGCGCCGCGTACACGGTCGCGAAGGCGGCGATGGAGGAGCTGTGCCGGCGCCTGCCGGCGATGCTTCCGGTCCGCGTGCGGTGTCCCCGGCTCCCTCGGATCGCGACGGATCAGACAGCCGGCTTGATCCAGGTGTCGGCCGCCCCGGCGCTCGACATCGCCCTCGCCGAGATCCGTGCCGCCCACGCGCTCGCGTCACCGCCGCGTCCGACCTGAGCCGGCGGGGCGTGCCGGCGCGCCGACGGCGGTGATCCCGGCCGCGAGATCGTTGATCACCACCGCGCCTGCGCCGATCGTCGCCCACGCGCCGACCCGGCACCCCGGAATGATCGAGGCTCCGATCCCCATGAAGACGCCGTCCTCGAGGGTGACGCTGCCGGCGAGGCGCGTGCCAGGAGCGAGATGGACGGCATCGCCGATGCTGGCGTCGTGATCGACCAGCGCACCCGTGTTGACGATCACGTTGGTGCCGAGCCGGCTATCCGGCTGGATGATCGCGCCGGCGAACACGACCGTCCCGGCGCCCATCGTGACGGTGGGATCGACGACCGTCGCGGGGTGCACGATGTTCGCAAGCTCGCAGCGCGCGCGGGCAGCGAGTTGATAGCGGGTGGCGTTGGAGCCGATCGCGAGCACCGCGAGCGCGTCGGGACGCTCGAGCACCGCGCCCACGGGGCCGCGGATCGTGCAGCCAAGGAGGGTCTCACCCCACCGGTTCTCGCGGTCGTCGGCGACCTCGATGTCAGCGAACCCGGCGGCCCGTGCGGTGGCGATCACGACCTTGGCGTGCCCACCGGCTCCGAGGATCCACAGCGTCCTCACTGCGCAGCTCTCGCGTCTCGCACGAGGCACTGTAGCGCTAGTCGCGCACTTGCAGTTCCGTCGACGGTACGGAAGAGTGCGGCATGCACGTCGTCGTGACTGGGGCCGCGGGATTCATCGGTTCGCACACCTGCCAACGTCTCGTCGGGCTGGGCCATCGCGTCACGGGCCTCGACAACTTCGACAGCTATCTGTACCCCGCCTCGGTGAAGCGATCGAATGCAGCGGAGCTCTCCGGCCTGCCGGAGGACCGGTTCCAGATGATCGAAGGCAACATCTGCGACCCGGTCGCGGTGGCTGCGGCGATCGGGAACGACGTCGATGTCGTGTGCCATCTCGCAGCCCTGGCCGGCGTGCGGCCCTCGCTCGCCCAGCCGCTGCTGTATCTGCGCACGAACATCGAGGGGACCGGCGTCATCATCGAGCGCATGCGAGAGCTCGGACTGCAGCGTCTGGTCTTTGCTTCGTCGAGCTCGGTGTACGGGAACCGCCCGGCAACCACCGACGCGTTCCGCGAAGACGACCCTTGCCTCGCTCCCGCATCGCCGTATGCGGCGACCAAGCGCATGAACGAGTTGCAGCTCTCGACCTACCGCGACCTGTTCGGGCTCGGCGTGTTCGCGCTGCGGTTCTTCACCGTCTACGGCCCCCGTCAGCGTCCGGACATGGCGATCCCGAAGTTCGCCGATGCGATCGCGCGCGGCCTCCCGATCTCGGTCTTCGGCGACGGAACCTCGCGCCGCGACTACACGTTCATCGACGACATCGTCAGCGGCGTCACCGCCGCGATCGAGCGCGTCGCACCGGGACGCTACGAGATCTACAACCTGGGAGGTACGGCCACGATCTCGCTGACCGAGCTGGTCGAGACGATCGAACGCGTCGTCGGCCGACCGGCGATCATCGACCGCAAGCCGATGCAGCCCGGCGACGTTGCGATCACGTACGCGAACATCGACCGTGCGCAACGGGAGCTCGACTATCGGCCGACGACTCGGCCTGACGTCGGCATTGCGCGGTACTGGGACTCGTTGCGAGCGCAACGACCTGGATAACGCCTACTTCGCGAAGACCGAGTACGAGCCGCGGCTCGGCGTCGTGTAGACGATCACGCCTTCGACCTCACGTGCGCGACCATCGAGGTCGATCACGCGACCCTGCCCGCGCGACCACGTCTCGTTGACGGGAACGATCTGGGTCGCGTCGACGCCGGGGTACTTGATGGCGATCTGCACGATGTGCGGGTTGCCCTCGACCGCCTCGACGCGGATCCGGCGGAACACGCCGCGCTCAGCGCCGACATTCACCATCTGCCGATCACCGTTCGACGACAGCCCGTCGGCGATGGGGGCGCCCCAGTTCGGCTCCTGCGGGCCCGGCGGCGGCGGCATCGGTTCACCTGGCGGAGGAGGACCCTGACGATAACCAGGGCCCGTGCGAGCAGTCGCGACACAGCCAGACGTCAGGACGAGGGTCAGTAGTAGGATGCGCTTCATAGGTCCCCTTATAAACGGTCCAGCGGTTAGGTCATTCAACGCGTCGACCAAGACTTCCATCGCGGGTGACTTCGGTCGCATTCGCGACGCGTGATGCGGCGAACCTTATCATGCGACGCTCGACGAAAGGCATAACAGGCCAGCAGCCGGCGCGCGGTAGCGGCGCCTAACGTCCCCGCCAGAGTCACGATGCGCCGACAAACTCGGGCATCGTGGCGTGACCCTCGCGGGAGACGCCGGTTCGATTCAAGACTCGCACGATCGTGAGGGCGAGGATCCTGAAGTCCAGCATCAAGCTCCAGTTCTCGACGTACCAGACATCGTACGAGAGCTTCGTCGCCCAATCGTTGGCGTTGCGGCCATTGACCTGCGCCCACCCGGTGATGCCGGGCATCACCTGGTGTCGACGCATCTGCTCCGGTGTGTAGCGCTCGAGATAGCGGGTCAGCAGGGGGCGCGGACCGACCAGACTCAGCTCACCTCGGAGCACGTTCAAGAGTTGCGGAAGCTCGTCCAAGCTCGTCGCGCGCAGGAAGCTACCGAGTCGGGTCAAGCGCTGCGCATCCGGCAAGAGCTCCCCGCAGGGCGAAGCCTTGGCGCTCATCGTCCGGAACTTGTAGAGCCTGAACACCCGCCCCCCAAGGCCGGGCCGCTCCTGGGTGAACAAGACGGGCGATCCCATCGCGCCGCGAATCGCCAGCGCCGTCGCCGCGATCAGCGGTGCGGTCACGCCGAGCCCGATGGCGGCGGCAGCGCGATCGAACACGCGCTTGGTCAGGAAGCGCCAGCCCTGCTGCTCCATCTGGAAGTGCATCAAGTATCGCACGTAACGGTGGTGCTCGGGATCGCCGCAGCACGGGGCTGCGGTGGATCCTGCACAGCATCACCACCCCCTGTTGCACACGCGCCACGGCAGGACCTGGTAGCGCGAGCCCAACTCCGGAGAATTGCGAAACGTGTACGGCGTTGCGGCGCGGCCGTGCTCTTGCTTCCATCCGGCCCATGCGCATGGCCATCCTCTGCTGCGCGCTCGTCGGCTGCACGTACAAGCCGGGCTCGTTCGCGTATCCCGCGAAGCGATTCCCCGGCGAGCGTGCGACCGTCGGGTGCCTCGATGTTGCCGTCGAACGGCGAGCGGACCTGGAGGCGAAGGCCGTGCTCGCGTACCAGTTCGGAAATCGCTGCGATCGCCCCGTGGCGATCGACCTCGGGCGCGTGACCGTCATCGGACGCACGGTCGAGGGCACCGAGATCAAGCTCTCGCCCTACGATCCGGATCTCGAGATCGAGGCGCTCCGGATCGATGCCCGCCTCGTCGGTGCCGAGGCCCTCGCGTACCCTTCGGCGCAGCGGCTCGCTCAGGTCTGCGTCGACGTCTCGACGATCGCCGGCGACGCGCCCTCGCACTGGATGTGCTTCGGCGATGCGAGCGGGGTCGGCGGCGGGAGCCTCGAGCGCGCCGACGCCAGGGGACCGGAGCCCGACGCGACCGACGACCCGTCGGCGCCGGCGCTGACGATGACGCGGCTGAGCGACGGCCGGGAGGTGGCGCCGTGATCGCCACGCGCACGATGGTGACGCACGGGCTGCTCGCGGCGGCGCTGCTCCTCACGGTGCGCGTCGAACGCGCCGAGGCCGGGAGCTGCGGTGGCGGTGGCAGTGGCGGTGGCGGAAGTAGTGGTGGAAGTAGTGGTGGGGGAAGCAGCGGCGGCGGCGGAGACAGCAGTGGGAGTAGCGACAGCGGGAGCTCGTCGAGCACCCCGGCGTGCTCCGACACCAGCGACGTCGTCGGCTACCGGCGCTGCACCGGCTACGGCAGGTGGGGGGCCAACCTCAAGATCCCGCTGATCGTCTTCGAGCTCGGCACGAGCGTGCGGTCGTTCGCGAGCCCGCTCGAAGCGCACGACGGCACGGTCCAGCACGAGGCCCAGGAGTTCTCGTACCGCGCGGTCGATCCCGGCAGCCGGGGCGGTGGCTCGTCGAACGCGACCGCGGTGACCACGACGCTGCGGGTCGCGATGGGCCGCACGATCTACGGCGCTGGCGAGGTCGAGCTCGGCGGGCTGATCTCGGATCCGACGCACGTCGAGATGACGTCCTCCGGCAGCCTCGGCAAGCCGACGATCGAGCAGACCAGCGCGCTGGCCTATGGCGGCCTCGCGGTCGTCGGCGCACAAGGTGCGACCCGCAACGCCACCTTCGGCGTCGAGCTCGCCGGTGGCGTCCGCGGCGTGACCTATCGCTACAGCTCGCGCTACCTCGCGTGCGAGACCACGGACTCGCTGAGCGTCTCGCGTGCCGTGCTCGAGGCGCGGGCCCGCGCGGCGACCTGGCTCACGCCGCTCATCAGCGTCGGGGTGACCGTCGGGGCCAGCGTCATCGACCAGCATGACTGGTCCGCCGGCCTGTTCCTGGCCGCCCACACGCAGGCGTTCGGCGGCGGTCGCTGAGTCATCCCAGCACCCCACCGTTAGCCCAGGTCCCGGTACATGCCCGCGGGGCGGTGGTCGATGCACGTTCCATGGACACCAAGCCCGCCAAGTTCCGCGAGACGATGTGGTTCAAGATGGGCGCGGCGGGTCCCGAGCCGACCGAGGCGCCGACGAGCGACGCCGTCACCGCGTCCGATGCGGATGACCCCACCGAGGCGGCGGCGGCCAACACGAACCGGCCGATCGAGGACCGCTACCTCGACGATGGCAGCGTGAGCCGCGCTGATAGCCTGACGTTCGGGATGCACACCGGCTCCAAGGAGTACCTGGCCGTCGTGCCCGAGAGCCCGACCGCCTCGAGCGCCCCCCGCGATGCCGCCGACCTCCGCACGCTGGTCGGCGAGCTGAAGCGCACCCGCCGCCGCGCCCTCGCGGTGATCGGCGCAGGCGTCGCCTCGATGGGCGCGCTGCTGCTGCTCTACGCGACCTGAGCGGGCGCGGCGATCAGATCTCGAGCTCGTCGCCTTCGCGCGCCGGCACGAGCCCGATCGCGGTGCCGCCGCGGGCATCGAGGGCGGTCCGACAGCTCTGGTACATCTCGTCGACGTCGTCGTCGCTGTAGTCCTGATCGTAGTGGAACATCACGAGGCGGCCGACCTTCGCCGCCGCCGCCACCAGCGCCGCGTCCTCGTAGGACGAGAAGCCGCGGTTGCGGCGCGTCGCCTGATCGACCGGGCGGTACGTCGTGTCGTGGAGCAGCACGTCGGCGCCCGCGAAGAACGCGATCGTCTCGGGCGTCGGGCCGGTATCGGCGAACGGCTGGCCGACGTCGGACGCGTACACGAAGGTCCTGCCGTTCTCGACGATGCGGAACGCCAGGGCGGTGGTCGCGCCATGCGCATGCTCGCGCGCGGTGATCGTCAGCCCCTCGGCCTCGAACGGCTCGGCGCACGGCGCGGCGCGGACGTCGAAGCTCGCCGAGAAGTTCTTGAGCGACTGCAGCGGCGAGAAGTTCGGGTCCATCTGCCCCTCGAGGATCTCCTCGAGCACGCCGGGGGAGCCGCCGGGGCCCCACACCGTGAACTGGTTGCCGCCGACGAACACCGGCGCGAAGAAGCCGAGACCCTGGATGTGGTCCCAGTGCGTGTGCGAGAGCAGCAGCGTCGCGCGGCCCTCGCCTCGGCCGAAGGGACCCGCCATCAGCGCGTTGCCGAGGTGCATGAGGCCGGTGCCCATGTCGATGATCAGGAGGCCGCCAGCCTTCGTATGGATCGACACGCACGCGGTGTTGCCGCCGTAGCGGATCGTGTCTGGCCCGGGCGCGGGGATCGAGCCGCGCACGCCCCAGAACCGGATCTTCATGGGTCCCCCAGCGTGTACTCGAGGCCCTCGTAGGCGCTCTTGAGCTCGAAGCGATCGTTCGCCTGATGGACCACGGTCTGGTACTTCGCGAGGATCGCGTCGTTCTGATCGTCGGTGCGCATCGGTGCGTGGTGGTAGAGGCAGAGTCGCTTGACGCCGGCGTCGCGCGCGATCGTGATCGCATCGTCGGGGTGTGAGTGGCCCCAGTGCGGGCGCTGCTTGTACTCGTCGTAGGTGAACTGGGTGTCGTAGATCAGGAGGTCGGCGCCCTTCGCGAGGGCGACGACGCCGGCGCGCATGCGCGCGAGCTCGTCGGCGACGTCCTTCGGCAGCGGCTCGTCGAGCGACGGCGCCTTCACGATGAACTCGCGGCCGAACAGGATGTCGGCGAACGGCGCGGTATCGGCGCAGTACACGACGGCCGCGCCGTCGACGTCGATCCGGTACGCGATCGCGATCCACGGATGGTTGAGCCGCGACGTGGTGACCTGCGCGCTGCCGATCTGGAACTTCGCGCCCTCGATCAGCTCGTGGAAGTACTTGTCAGCGTGCATCGCCGACAGCGGCACCGGGAAGTACGGCGAGTCGTTCTGCTGCGAGAACACGGCCTCGAGGTGCATGTCGCGCTGGCGGGCGAAGATGTGGACCTGGTTGCCCGCGCGGTAGAGCGGCGAGAAGAACGGCAGGCCCTGCACGTGATCCCAGTGCGTGTGGCTGATCAGGATCGAGGTCTTGCCGCGGCCGTCGCCGAAGGATTCCTCCATCAGCGACTTGCCGAGCCGGCGCAGCCCGGTGCCGGCGTCGATGATGATCGGGCCCTCGTTGCGCGGCCGGACCTCCACACAGGACGTGTTCCCGCCGTACCGGCTGGTCGAATGACCCGGTACCGGGATCGATCCGCGGACTCCCCAGAACCTGACCTTCATCGAGGGGCGTGGATGGGAACCTAACGCCCCGGCTCCCTCGTAGCTAGAAGCCCTTGCGCGAATCTAGAAGGATCGTCACCGGGCCGTCGTTCACGAGCTCGACCGCCATGTCCGCAGCAAACTCGCCAGCTTCCACGTGGGCGACGCCCGCGAGCCGGATCGCCGCGAGTGCCTGCTCGTAGAGCGCCTTCGCCGCCACCGGATCGAGGGCGCTCGTGAAGGCGGGCCGCCGGCCCTGGCGAGCATCGCCATAGAGCGTGAACTGGGAGACCACGAGCACCGCCCCGCCGACGTCGAGCACGGACCGGTTCATCTTGCCGGCCTCGTCGGCGAAGATCCGGAGATTCACGATCTTCTCGACGGTGTACTGGAGGTCCGCGGGGCCATCGCTGGCGCCCGCGCCGAGCAGCACGAGCAGCCCGCCCCCGATCTCGCCCGTCACCCGCCCGTCGACGGTGACCTTCGCTCGCGTGACGCGCTGAACCACACTTCGCATGGGGACGCCCTCCACTACCGCAACTTCGGGCCCCTCAAGATCGCACGATCACAGGCTCCCGAAAGGGGACGCCCTCCACGAACGCAACTTCGGACACCGGACAGACCCCGCCTCTGACGCCCTCGGACCCGCCTCCGACCTCCGACCCGCCCGGCGAGCTCGGCGAGGCCCTGCGTCACGAAGTTGCGTTCGTGGAGGGCGTCCCTCGGGCCGTTCTGTGATCTCGCAGGCTTGGCTCTGGCGAAGTTGTGTTCGTGGAGGGCGTCCCCAAGCAACCCCGGCGGCTTGCTGTGGGTCAGAACGGCCGCTAGGATGCCCGCGTTCATGAGGTTTGCACTGGTTTTGTCCCTGGTTGCGGTCGCGTTTGGCTGCGGCAACGAGATCGGCGACGAGTGCGTCGTGAGCTCGGACTGCAGCCCGAACGGCGATCGGCTGTGCGACTCGGCGTCGCCCGCCGGGTACTGCACGATCCAGGGCTGCGACTTCAACACCTGTCCCGAGGAGTCCGCCTGCGTGCGGTTCTTCACCGGCAACTTCTCCAACCGCGTCTGCGATCCGCTGACCGAGGACAACCTCGACGGCGAATCGACCAACGCCTGCTCGCTCGACGAGCTGTGCTCGCTCGTCGGCAACTGCGTGCCGCGCTCCTCCGAGGTCCGGTTCTGCATGCGGACCTGCGGCAGCCGCGATGACTGCCGCAGCGGCTACGAGTGCCGTGACCTGACGCTGATGCGCGCGCACGGCGGCGAGCCGGTGCTCGAGCCCGGTGAGCCGATCGACGAGCGGTCCCCGAAGTTCTGCGCGACCGCCGCGCCCTGATACCTTCGACGCGTGTCGATCGGGTCGTTCCTGTTGCGACGCCTGGGCTCGGGTGCCCTGGCGATCCTCGGCGTCTCGATCCTCGTCTTCGCATTCCTCCACCTCGTCCCCGGGGATCCCGTCGACCACCTCGCCGGCGGTGAGGCCACCGTCGAGCAGCGCCAGAAGATCGAGAAGTGCATGGGGCTCGATCAGTCGATGCCGCGCCAGTTCGTGAGCTTCCTCGGCCACGTCCTCGACGGCACGCTCGGTCACCAGTGCCCCGACCCCAAGGGCAAGCCGACGGTCGCCGCCCGGATCGCGCACGTCTTCCCGTACACCGCGGCGCTCGCCCTCGCCGGCATGCTCCTCGCGATCATCTTCGCGCTGCCGCTCGGCATCCTCGCCGCCGTCCGCCGCGGCACCTGGATCGACACCCTCGCGACCACCACGTCCCTCTCCGGGATCGCGATCCCGCAGATGATGTTCGCGCCGCTCCTCGTCTTCCTGTTCTTCGTCACGCTCGGCTGGTTCCCGGGCCCGACCGAGACCGGCCTCGCGGCGCTCGTGCTCCCGGCGCTCGCGATCGCCACGCACCTGATGGCGATGCTCGCGCGCATGACGCGGTCCTCGATGGTCGAGGTGCTCGGCGAGGACTACGTGCGCACCGCCCGCGCGAAGGGCCTTCCCGAAGGCCGCGTGATCTTCGTGCACGCCCTGCGCAACGCGCTGCTGCCGGTGATCACGATCGCGGGCCTCCAGTTCGGCTCGCTGCTGTCCGGCGCGATCATCATCGAGAACGTGTTCGCGCGGCCCGGCCTCGGCACCACGCTCCTCGAGGCCATCCTCGAGCGCAACTACCCCGTCGTGCAGGGCACGGTCCTCGTGATCGCGGGGATCTACGTCGTCGTGAACATCCTCGTCGACCTCGCCTACGGGATCGCCGATCCCCGGATCCGCCGCGCATGAAGCTGTCGGTGAGCGCCTGGGTCGGCGGCGTCATGCTCGCGGTCTTCGTGATCCTCGGGATCCTCGGGCCGTGGATCGCGCCGTACGACGTCGGCCCGCACGCCCTCGATCTGCCGAACCGGTTCGAGGGCGCCTCGGCCGCGCACTGGTTCGGCACCGACAGCAAGGGCCTCGATACGCTCAGCCAGCTGCTGTGGGGCGCGCGCTCGGCGCTCCAGCTCTCGGTCATCGTCGTCGCGATCTCGGCGACGATCGGCCTCACCGTCGGCGTGGTCGCCGGCTGGTACCGCGGGATCGTCGACGAGATCCTGATGCGCTTCGTCGACATCCTGATGGCGTTCCCCGGGATCCTGCTCAACATCGCGATCGTGGCCACCGTCGCCACGCCCGGGCTCGGCGTCATGATCGTCGCGCTCTGCGCCAACGGGTGGGTCGGCTACGCCCGCGTCGCGCGCGGCCAGGTGCTCGCGCTGCGCGAGCGCGACTACGTCACGGCGGCGGTCGCCCTCGGCGCCTCGAACCGGCGCGTGATGTGGCACCACCTGATCCCGAACCTCATGGGCCCGGCGCTCGTCCAGATGACGTTCGGGTTCGGCGGCGTGATCCTCGTCGAGGCGGCGCTGTCCTTCCTCGGTCTCGGGCCGCAGGTCGACTACACCTGGGGCGCGATGCTCGACCAGGCGCGCACGTTCCTGTGGAAGTCCGACTGGGTGACGCTCTACACGCTGGTCCCCGGCATCGCGATCATGTGGGTCGTGCTCGGCGCGAACCTCCTCGGCGACGGGCTCCGCGACCGCCTCGATCCCCGCCAGCGGGGCCGGGGCTAGCGATGGCGCTGCGCGTCCGCGTCTGTCGGATCGCCGAGGTCTCGGTCGGCGAGCTCCGCGCGTTCGCTGTCCCCGGCGTCACGTGGCCCGTCATCGTGACCTACGTCGACGGCGCGCTCGTCGCGGTCGCCGGCGTGTGTCCGCACGAGGACGTCGCACTCGCCGACGGTGACCTCGACGGCGCCGCCATCGTGTGCCCGGGCCATGGCTACCGGTTCGATCTGACCACGGGGCGCTGCCAGCACGACGCCGGCCTCGAGCTCCGGCGCTATCCGATCACGCTGGTCGGCGACGAGCTCTGGGTCGACCTGCTCTGAGCACGAGCCGGCTCACTTCACGTCGTACGTGGTGCGCGCGAGCTCCTTGCCGGCGTGGTCGCGCCCGACGCTGACCAGCCGCGAGTCACTTTCCCCGCACGACACGGAGCGCGGCACGAACGCCTGCAACGATCGAGCGCTGCCCGGGGAGCCGGCGGTCGTCGCTCCACACGGACACCGGTTTCGGAAACCGAGCACGCCACTTGTCGGGGCACTTCGTGCCGATGGCGAACACATACACGGATGCGAACGCATCTTCGTTGTACGAGATGTACAGCGGCGTCAGCTGCTGCACTTCGAACATGCGCTTGACCGCGAGCGGCGTGAACCTCCAGTAATCATCGAACGTGCCCTCGATGTGGTGGTAGGGCTGCAGAAACGGCAAGACCACGATCACGATGTCTCGGGACATCTGGCAGAGGTTCGCGAAGGCGCGGTGACAGTCGTAGATGTGCTCGAGCACCGTGTGGTTGAACACGACGTCGAACCGGCCCGACAGCTCCGCCGGCAGCGGAGCTTCGAGGTCGAGGTTGATCTCGCCGCTGGTCGCCTGGAACCCACGCTCGTCAGTTCCCGCCTGGTAGTTGGTCACCGTGTACGAAGCGAGGTTCGGGAAGTAGTCGCGGTAGTGCGCCCCTTGCTTGTCCTCGTCCTTCCATCCGCTGACGTTCACGATGTCGCCCGAGAACCACGAACCAACCCTGCGAAGCTCGTCGTTAGACCAGTTCCTGGGCACATGAGAGATCCGGCCGCGTTTCAGCATCATCACTCCAGGGAGTCGAGGTCGGAGTCGGCGCCGCAGTAGAACCAGCGGTCGGGGTCGATGAAGCGACGATCGCCGGCCTTCGGGATCATGCAGAGGAACGGCTTGCGATCGCGCTCGGCGAAGCCGGTGCGCCACATGCCGCGCTTGCGGCCGTCGAGCGTGAACAACTTGATGTCGAGGGTCTGGGCCTCGGTGGTGTCGGTGGCGTGGCGTGCGATCGCGCGGAGCGCCGTGTGCCAGGCCCCCGGGATCGTCATCAGATCCACGATGCGGAGCGTCTTGCCGCCGTGCATCGGCTCGAGCGAGCACGCGCCGATCGGCCGGCCGCGCTCGACGATCACGAAGGCGGGCTCGCGGTGTGCAGGCGCGGCGAGGAACCGCCACGTGTAGAACGCCGAGTCGCGTACGGCCGCGAGGTGGAGGTCCTGCTTCGCCGCCGCCCAGACCTCGTCGAGTCGTTCGTCGAGCGGCGCCATCGGCTCGAGCCGGGCGGTGCGCCGCGGCTTGAGCGCGGCGGCGATCACGCCGTCGAGACCTGCGAGCTTGAGCGCGCCGCCGCGCAGGGGGCGCACCCACCGGGAGACGTGGCCGACCTCCCGCGAGCCGCCGTGCTTGAGCGGCGTCAGGTTCATCGCGCCGGGCGCGCCGTACATGCAGCCGATGCCGTGCTCGGGCATCACCTGGCGCGACGCATCGTGGAGCAGGCCGCCGAGGCCGCGCCGCCGGAACGCGGGGCGCACGTAGCCGTCGCCGCCGAGGGCCCCGCGCACGACCTCGCCGTCGAGCCACATCCGGAACGGGAAGAACGACGTGCAGCCGGCGACCTTGCCACCCTCGCTCGCGATCCAGGTCAGCGCGCGGCCGCCGGGGTTGGTCTCGTAGAGCCAGTGCCAGCGCGCCTCGACATCACAGTTCGGGATCATCTCGCCGATCAGCGCGAGCACCTCGGGGCGGTCGGCCTCGGTGGCGAGGCGCACGTCGAACATGGCCGCTACGCTAGCGCGACGGCGCGGTGCCTTGGTAGGCGCCCCGCCCGGCATCGCGCCTTGCTTGCGCGGAGGGCCGAGCCACACCCCACGATCGTCTCACGGTGACGGTCGTACCGGCGTCCCGGACATCAAGATTTCATGAAGACGTCCCTCAAGGCCGTGGCGACACTGATGCGCGACATCGACTACTGCATGTTCACGACCCAGACCGCACCAGGCGCGCTGGCCTGTTGGGACGGCTCGCGGCCCGCTACTTGTAGTCGGGCTCGACGAGCTTGACGTCCTTGATGCCGGCGTCGGCGAACGTCCGGTCGAGGTGCGGCTTGTCACCGAGCACGACGATGATCTCGTTGCGCGGATCGAGCTCGGTCTTGATCAGCGCGCGGAGCTGCGCGGGCGAGGCCGCCGCGATCTGCTGCAGCATCGTGTTGTAGTAGTTGCCGTCGAGGCCGAACGTGGCGATGAAGCCGAGGCGCGCCGCGAGCTCCGCCGTGACCGTCGACTCGCCGAGCAGCTTGGACACCAGCTTGCGGCGCGCCTTCACGAAGTCGACCTCGAACGTCTCGCCGGTGCGGAGCTTGTCGATGCCGTCGCGCATCGCCTTCACCGACTCGCCGGCGCGCTCCGCGTCGACGGTGCCGCCGATCTGGTACGCGCTCGGGCCCTTCTTCGCGCTGCGACCGGCGTAGACGCCGTACGTCGAGCCGAGCTTGAACCGCACGTCCTCGACCCGCTTCTGCATCATCTCGGCGAGGATCTGCCGCGCCGCCTCGAGCCCATCGACGCCCGCCGGCGCCGGGTACGCGATCCGGACGTTGAGCTGCGGCTCTTCCTTGCCGACGACGCCGATGTACATCGGACCGGTGCGCTTGCCGACCGTGGCATCGACCGGCTTGTGGATCGAGCCCTTGCTCCAGCCGCTGAACGTCGAGCGGATCATGCGCTCGGCCGCCTTCGGCTCGAAGTCACCGACGACGATGACCGTCGCGTTGCCGGCGGTGTAGTGGTTGTCTCGGAAGCTCTCGAGGCCATCCTTGCTGACCTTGCCGACGGCCTCGGCGGTCGCGAACGCCGTGCGGGTGTACGCGTGGTCGGCGCCGTAGAGCGCGGTCAGCACCTGGCGCTCGAACTCGTTCTCCTGCTGCGCCGCCTTCGTCGACAGCTGGCCCTTCGCGTTCTTCTGCCAGCGCTCGATGCCCTCCTGGTCGTACGCGCCGGCCATCACGAGGCGCTCGAGACCCTTGATCATGATGTCGAGGTAGATGTTGACGCCGCTCGTGGCGCACACCGTCGAGTCGGTGCCGGTCTGGCAGCCGACGTTGATGCCGGTCCGCGCGAAGGCGTCGGCGTCGATCGGTAGGCTGAGGAACCGCGCCGCCGCATCCGCGATCATCGGATTCTCCGGGTTGATCGCGTCACCGACGTTGTTGAAGATCAGCCGCGCCGAGACCAGCGGCATCGAGCGGATCGGCAGCAGGACGACGTTCATGCCGTTGCCCATCGTGAACCGCTGGGCGCCCTGCAGACCCTTGAGCTCCGCCGAGATCTTGAACGGCCGGCGCGCCTCCGACGGGTCGACGTCGTCGACGTCCTTCTGCTCGTGCGACTTGACCTGGAACTTCACGGCCGCGCGGCGGTCGCCCTTCATGCCCTCCTTGTTGGGCTTGATGACGACGATGCGCGCCTTGTCGGGATCGATGTACTTCTTGACGACCGAGCTGACGCGCGCGCCGTCGAACTTCCCGATCTTGTCGAGCTCGTGGAACATGTAGAGCTCCTGCGAGTCGAAGTCGAAGTCCTTCGAGAACTGCACGAGCTCGCCGATCGAGTTGGTGCGTGACTGCAGGGGCTCCAGCTGCTCGATGAACTGCGCCTTGCGCTGGTTGCGCTGCTCCTCCTGCCAGGTCCACGGCCCCTCGTCGAAGCCGCGGTACGCCTGCCGCGCCGCCTTGTTGACGAACTCGAGCGCCTCGTCGAGCTTGCCCATGCCCTTCAGCTCGATCGAGATCACGAAGACCGGTGCGAGCTGCCCGCCGAGGATCATCGGCTGCACCGAGTAGCCGAACTCGTACTGCTGGCTCTTCTGCGCGGTGCGGAAGAACGCGCTCCACACGCCGAACTGCGCCGCCTCGCCCTCGGGCGTGTTCGACGCCGGCAGGGCCCACGCGACGTGCACGCTCGGGCGCTCGACGTCGAGCTCGTACTGCTGCTTGCCGCGGGTCACCGCGAACGGCTGCACCGGCGCGAGCGGGCCACCGGGCCGCTTCTCGAGCTTGCCGAACCACTTCTGGATCAGCGCGACCGCGGGCTCGACCTCGACCCCGCCGGCGACGATCACCGTCGCGCGCTCGGGGACGTAGTAGTCCTTGATGAACTTGCAGGCGTCCTCGAGCGTGATCGTCGTCAGCTGGGCGTCATCGCCGCCGATCATCCGCTCGTAGGCGTGGCCCTTCGGATAGATCGACGACAGCACGAGCTGCGGGATCTGCCCCTCGGCCGTGCCGCTGCGCTGGCGGATCTCGTTGCGCACGACCTCGAGCTCGCGGAGGAACTCCTCGTTCGAGATCGTCTGGCAGCCGTAGAACATCCGCATCGCCTCGATCTTGAGCAGCGAGTCGATCTGCTCCGCGCGCGCGGTGTTCATGTAGTGCGTCGTGTCCCAGTTCGTGTACGCGTTGAAGAACGTCGTCAGATCGTTGATCGACTTCATCAGCGGCGTGGTGTTCGCGCCGTCGGGGCGGAGCTGGAACATCAGGTGCTCGACGACGTGCGCGAGCCCGGCCTTGCCGATCGGATCATCCTTCGAGCCGACCTCGTAGCGGACGTCGACCTCGACGAGCTGGGTGGTCGTGTCGGGCATGATCACGAACTTCAGCCCGTTCGCCTCGAGCTTGCCGCGGCGCTCCGCGTGCTTGAAAGCGAACTTCGGAGCGGCCGGCTGGCACGCAGACACGACGAGGCTGACCGCGACGGCCGCCCCCCAGGACACGATCTTCGACATGGGTCGGGATCTTTCCCAATCCCACTGTATTTGCAACAGCGGCCTGCTGACGTTGGTGGCTATCCGATGTGGCGTCGCCTCAACGACCGCGCAACGGGTGCGACCACGAGAACGTCGCACCCGTCCAAGGGGCTCGTCTTTCGTCCGCTTCTCGGATTAAGGTCCGCCGACGATGGCAGACCGAGATCGCGCATTCCTGGGGCACCCGCTTGGCCTCGCGACCCTGTTCTTCACCGAGATGTGGGAGCGGTTCTCGTACTACGGGATGCGGGCGTTCCTCATCTTCTATCTCGGCGCGCCGGTGGAGCGCGGTGGCCTCGGCATGTTCGACCGGATCACCGGTGATCCGAGCCCGGGTGCGGGCGCGATCGTCGGCATGTTCGGCGCGTCCGTCTACTTGCTCGGCTTGCCGGGCGGCTGGATCGCCGACCGCTTCCTCGGTCAGCGCACGGCCGTCCTCGTGGGCGGCGCGGGCATCGCGCTCGGCAACGGCCTGCTCGCGATCCCCGGGATCGGCGACGCCTTCTACATCGGCCTCGTGTTGATCGCGATCGGCACCGGCTTCCTCAAGCCGAACATCTCGTCGCTCGTCGGCCAGCTCTACAAGCCCGGCGATCCGCGCCGCGATGGCGGCTACACGATCTACTACATGGGCATCAACATCGGCGCGTTCTTCGCGCCGCTCGCCTGCGGCTACCTCGCCCAGGATCCCGACTTCCGCTTGTTCCTGGCGTCGAAGGGCATGGACCCGAACCTGTGCTGGAACTTCGCGTTCGGGCTCGCCGCGCTCGGCATGGTCGGGGGCCTGATCCAGTACGTCCTCGGCGGCCGCTGGCTGGGCGAGGCCGGCAAGCACCCCACGATCCCGACGGAGCGCGCCGTCGCGGCGCGTGATCGCACGATCCTCAAGGTCATCGGCCTCGTGTGCGTCGCGATCGGCGCGGTCGTGGTGTTCGCCAAGCCGTCGCAGCAGATGATCACCGAGACGATGGGGATCGGCCTCGTGATCGGCTCCGTCGCACTGTTCTGGGGCCTCTATCACGCTGGCCGCGATGCCGGCGAGAAGCGCCGCATCCTCGCGATGATCCCGCTCTACATCGGCGCGATCGGGTTCTTCGCGATCTTCGAGCAGGCGCCGACCACGCTCAACATCTTCGCGGGCTTCGTCCACAAGGAGGTCCTCGGCCTCGAGGTGCCGCCGAGCTGGTACCAGAGCGTCAACGCGGTGTTCATCGTGATGCTCGCCGCGCCGTTCGCGTGGCTGTGGGTCGCGCTCGCGCGTCGCGGGAAGGAGCCGTCGAGCGTGAACAAGTTCGCGATCGGCATGGTGCTGCTCGCCCTCGCGTTCGTCGTGATGATCCCCGCGAGCGAAGCGAGCAAGGAGAGCCCGGTCAGCGGCGGCTACTTGATCGGCCTCTACTTCTTCTACACGCTCGCCGAGCTCTGCATCTCGCCCGTCGGGCTCTCGAGCATGTCGAAGCTGGCGCCGGCGCGCCTCGGCGGCATGGTGATGGGCATCTGGTTCCTCGGCACCGCGATCGGCATCTACCTCGCCGGCCGCGCTACCTCGATCTCCTCGGGGCAAGGCTTCGGCTTCCTGTTCACGTTCCTCTTCATCTCGTCGCTCGTGATGGCCGCCGCGCTGTTCGCGGTCGCCCCGAAGATCCGCCGCATGATGGGCAGGGACGCTCACGCGTCGGGGCCCGCCGACAAGTCGGCGAAGGCCGAGCCCGAGCCGCTGCCGACCGCGCGCGTCGTCAAGGACGACCAGAGCGAGCGGGACTGATCCGGCGGAGCGCCGCGTGGCGGAGCCCCCTGACGCGCGCGACGGGCTGACCCGGCTCGAGCGCATCATCCTGTGGCAGCTCCACGTGGCGCAGCGCGAGCGCGGCGGCGCCAACGTGCCGACCGCCATGCTCTATGGCCGCGTCGTCGAGCACGTCGAGGTCTCGGTCGACGAGTTCCAGGCGGTGCTGTCGCGCCTCGTCGGGGCTCGGCCTTAGCGCCACTGCTGGTGAGTTCGCGCTTTCCGACGTCGTGCACGTGCACGGGTCCGTGCTCGTTCACCGTTCACGATCAGCGGCAGAGCTTGCTCAGCATGCCGACCACCCGGAGCAAGAGCTGCTTGGCCGCAGCCAAGCCCGACTCCGATCGCTTCGGCGGCACCGACGTCGCGGCTTGCCGCCACCCGCGGGGCGATCGCGAACCGCGACCACGAGCGTTCGATTGCGGTGCGGCGCTGACCCGGCAGCACGTGCGGAGCGTCGACGCGAGGCCCGGCGCCCGCGAGCGCGGCGCACACTGCGCCTCGGCGCCTGACGCGATCACCTTCCGGCCGCCCTCACGCGACCGCCCCCTGCAGCCAGCTCCCGAGCACGTCGTCCCGTCATCTCGAGAGCCGCGCGGACC
>JALZOI010000002.1:0-700 GCA_030857245.1 Myxococcota bacterium | reverse complement strand
GACCTGCCCCCCGACAGGTCCGCGCGGAGCTCGTCAGTTCAAGCTGAGATCATCGACGAGCTCGCGGATGGGCTCGGGCGTGGTCGCGGCGACAACGAACATCAGGGCGGTGGTCACGAACATGAAGGCTCTGAACATCGAAAGCATCTTCGTACGATCGGGCAACCCTGTGCAACGTAAGCGTTATCGCTCACGTGACCACAGAAGATTCCCGAGCGGGC
This sequence comes from Myxococcota bacterium, assembly GCA_030857245.1. GTDB lineage: Bacteria > Myxococcota_A > Polyangia > Haliangiales > Haliangiaceae > JABFXX01. Next base: position 479 of record JALZOI010000002.1, on the reverse strand, counting down.
CGCGTCATGAAGCACCTCCAGCTCGCTAGATCGTCCGCCATGCGGCCCACCGCGTTCGCAGGTCGGGGGGCAGCTGCCGCAGCACCCACTCCCACGTGGGCTCGGCGACGAGGACGATGCCATTGGGGTGCCGCGGGTGGAGCCCGAGCGGCGGACGGAGGCCGGGCTGGCTGCGCGCCGCGAGCAGCGCGTCGTCGAGCGGCGAGTCCAGCCCGATCCAGGCGAGCGGCATCATCCGCCAGCGGCGCTCGACGGCGACGCTCTCGGGGCGCAGCGTGACCCGCGCGCGCGTGTACCAGGCCGTCATGAACACGATGTGGCGCTCCGGGATCACGATCGTGTCGCCCGCCGGCACCTCGCCCGCGAGCGCGTGGAGGGCCGACACCATCGCGGGGTGCGCGAGGATCTGGCCCTCCGTGCGCGAGCCCGGTGTGCGCAGCACGAGCAGGCACGCGAGCAGCGCGAGCGCGGCTTCGTGA
>JALZOI010000139.1 GCA_030857245.1 Myxococcota bacterium | reverse complement strand
CTGGCAGGCCCACCGCCGGACCACGCCGGCACCGGCCAGCGTCGACGACGCGCCGGCGAGCCGGGCCCGCAGCCGAGCATCGGCCTCGGGGTCGGGCTGCTGATCGGCCGGTACGGTGACCTCGCCATCGCACGCGGACGTCAGGATCCCGTCGGCGTCAGCCCGCACGTAGAGCTCCTCGCGCCCGAGATGCCACAGGTACGGCGTGGTTGCCCGCGCCGTGGCCTCGAGGACGAACAGGTGGCGCTTGTAGGTGTCGAGCGGCGGATCGCCCGTCAGCGCGCCGGCCCAGGCCCCGGTCGCGTCGACGATGACCTGGGCCGCGACCTCGCCGCGCGTCGTCGTGACCCGGCCTTCGACGACCGCGGTGACCGGCGCCTCGTAGACGACGTGCGCGTCGGCCGCGAACTGCTGGAGCAAGGCGCCGGCATCGATGACGCCGTCGCTCGGGACGTGGAGCGCCGACACCAGCGGGAGCTCGCTGACCTCGGGCCAGTGCGCGAGGACGCCGCGGCGATCGAGGACCTCGCAGGCGACGCCGAGCCGCGCCGCGCGGGCGACGTACTCCTGCGCGTGGCGTGCGTCGTCGAAGCACAGCACCCCGCCGGTTGCGGCCCACGCCGCGGAGAACTGCGTGCGGAGCAGGGCGGCACCGCGGATCACGAGCTGGCTGGTCGCGTCGTCCTCGGCGAGCTGGCGGCCGAGGCCGGCGCCCCGCCCGCTGGCATAGCGCCCGAGCGAGGCCTCGCGCTCCAGCACGATGGCGTCCACGCCGCGCGCCCGGAGTGCCCACGCCGTGGCGCACCCCGCGAAGCCCCCGCCGAGGATGGCGACGTCGGTGCGAGCCGGGAGGGCGATCCCATTCGCGAGCACCCGCGCCTTGTAGCACGCGGACCCGTTGACCACGGCGGTGCGGGCTGGGCAGACTCCCCGCCATGCCGAAGTTGACGCGGATCGATACCGGAGATGACATCGGGACGATCACCGACAAACACGTGGCGTTCCTCGTCGAGCAGCTCGAAGAGGACCACGAGGATGACAAGAACTACCTGATCACGCGCGAGACGGTCGAGCTGCTCTCGGACAACGACGCGGACCCCGATCTGCTGTTGCTGCTCGAGAAGGCGCTCGGTGACGACGACGAGATGAACATCGGCTGGGAGTGAGCCCGCCGTGACCGAGCCGGGCTCTCGAGCCACGGCTAGGTCACAGGCCGTGGCTACTCGAGTTGCGGCGCGATGCGTCGTGATCTCGATAAATTAGGCCACGCCGCGCCCGGCACCGGGCTTGCGTGAGGGCGGGGGTAGCCACCGGAGCCCCCATGAACCGCCTCGCCAAGACCCTGAGCCTCGCAGTCACTGCCTTCGGACTCTCCCTCCCGGCCGCCTGCACGGACGAGGACATCTACGACGGTGAGGAGGTCAAGTCGGAGGACGGCAAGACCGATACGAGCGCGCTCGCGGTGTTCGTGGACTTCACGTTCGACGGCACGCTGCTGACGACCTCGTCGTTCAACGACACCTCGACGATCCAGGACCAGCTCCTGTACACGGTCGGCCAGCTCAACGGCTTCAACTCGGTCGGTCGCGTCGACAAGGTCGTCATCTCGAACGTCCAGAAGACGACCGTCAACGGCAAGACCCAGATCAAGTACACGGCGAAGTTGCCCGTCGCCTGGGGCAAGCGCACCGCGATCCCGGACACCCACGAGCTCCAGCTCCCGCTCGACATCTCGCCCGCCGGCCAGACCGCGTTCGCCGCCAAGTACAGCACCGACTGCGTCGACTTCGGCGCGCACGATGTCGATGCCGGCTCGATGTTCTACTACTACCGCCCGAAGGCCTCGCGCTGCCGCCTCGACGAGGCCGACCTCAACCGCGTCGTCGCGACGGTCACGCCGAGCCCGCTGCAGAGCACCGGCAAGTTCCCCGAGTACGACAAGGTCTGGGAGGATGGTCGGCTCGAGGTCCTCGCGATCTTCGGCAAGTACGAGGACGGCGCGACGACCGCGTCGGACGCCGGCGTCGCCGCGTACAACACGTTCATCTCCTCGATGAAGCAGGAGCTCTCGGCGCGCAACCTGACGACGATCCCCGCGACGGTGTCGTCCAACCCCGGCGTCGGCACCCCCGACATCGAGTTCAACGCCACCCTGCCCGACGGCAAGCAGATCCACGTCGTCGCGCTGCTCACCGATAACGTGACCACCGGCCTCTCGCAGGCCGCGTTCCGCGCCCGCTACGAGAGCCTGTCGACCCGCGCGGACTACATCGTCTACAACGGCCACGCGGGTCTCGGCACCAACGTCCGTGCCCTCGCGCAGGCGGGCAAGTGGGTCGCCGGCCAGTACGTCGTCGTCTACATGAACGGCTGCGACACCTTCGCGTACATCGACGACGCCCTCAACACCGCCCACAAGCGCGTCAACCCCGACGACACCACCGGCTTCAAGTACATCGACATCGTCAACAACGCGATGCCCGCGTTCTTCCACTCGATGTCGGGCGCGACGATGGCGCTGTTCCGCGGCTTCGTGAACGTCGCCGAGCCCAAGACCTACGAGCAGCTGTTCGCCAACATCGACCGCGCGCAGGTCGTGCTCGTCTCCGGCGAGCAGGACAACCAGTTCACGCCCGGCGGCGGTGGCCAGCCCATGCCGTGGACCGGGATCACCGAGGCCGGTGCGGTGACGCGCGGCCAGACCAAGACCTTCGCGACCCCGACCCTCGCGGCCGGCACCTACGAGTTCGCGATGACCGGCTCCGGCGACGCCGACCTCTACGTTCGCATCGGCAGCGCGCCGACCGCGACCAGCTACGACTGTCGCCCGTACAAGACCGGCTCGCGCGAGACCTGCCAGGTCACGCTGGCGCAGGCCGCTCCCATCCACGTCATGATCCGCGGCTACGCCAGCGCCAGCTCGGCCTTCGAGCTCGTCGGCAAGAAGAACTGATCCCTCGCTCCCTCCTACTTACCTGGCTTCGCTTAGACGACCCTACGCTCCCCTTCGAGATCCTCGCTTACTTCGAGTCCAGGGCACGCAGGTGCCACGCTCGCGAACGCGGCCCCAGAGCACCCGGTGCTTCGGGCCGTGTTTTTTTTTGCGGCGCTACGGGCCGGTGACCTGCGGCGTGCCATCCGCGCCGACGCTGCCGGTCACGGTCTCGGTGGTGAGCGTGCCGTCGCAGGCGAGATCGCCGACCGCGGTCGCGGTGAACGTCTTGCCGTCGCTCTCGTAGCGGTACTGGAAGCGGGCCGGGCTGGAGAGCTCGAAGTACAGCGCCTGCCACACGGGGTCGGCGAAGTCGGCCGGGTTCGGGGCGCAGGTCTGACCCGGCTGCTGGCAGCACGGCGTTGCGGGCGAGGGCCCTACCTTGCCGACGGGGAACCCGCCCTTCTCGACGAAGGCGTCCTTCGCACTCCGGCCGATCCCGTTGAGCGCGACCCGGGCCTCGATCGCCTTGGACTTCGCGGCGTAGCTCGCGAAGCCCTTCATGTAGCAATCGCGAACGGCGGCTTCGTTTGCGGCCGCGAGCACGCACGTCATCGCCGGATCGCGCTTGCCTTCCTTCATGGCCTTGCGGCACTGCTCGACGACGGTCTTGCGGTCGGCCGCGTCGAGCTCGCGACCGCGCAGCCGCGCCATCTCGAGGAGCACCGTCCAGGACTTGTCGATCGCGCGCTGGCACTCGTCACCGCCGCCCGACTTCGAGCAGCCGGAGGCCACCAGCGAGAGACCGGGGGAGAGACCGAGCAAGACCCCGAGCGAGACGACCGGCGAGAGCTTCATGCGCCGACGGTACACCGCGGCGCACGGCACGGGCCCGGGCCCGCGGTGCTCAGAAGCCGGGGCGGATGCCGGTCAGCGTCGTGGCGCCGGCCACCGAGCCGACCACGTGTGCACGGAGCGCCGTCCCCTTGTACGTCGCGCCGATCTCGGTGGCGCCGGCGGGGACGTTGAACACCGCATACGTACCCGCGAGCTGCGCACCGAACGAGCTCAGGTTGAGCTCGGTGGTACCGGCGACGGCCACGCCGCCCTGCTTGATCGAGAGCACGATGTTCGCCGTGTCGCTGATGGGGTTGTTCATGCAGTCGACGACCGCGATGAGCATGTTGCCCTTCGTGGGATCCTGCGTGACCATCGCGAACCCGGTGATCGCGCCGAACGCCGCGTCGGTGAACGTCAGGATCGGGATCGTGAGCTGGTCGGCGTTGAGCGGGGTCGGTGCGTAGACATACGTCGGCCGGTTGCCCGTCTTGGTCGCGCGCAGGTAGCCGGCGAAGGGGACCCCGCCGGTCGGGACCGGGCCGCTCGCGTAGGCGCAACCGGTCGCCGGGCAGCCGCTGGCGGCCGTCGTCTTGGTGTCGAGGCGATCGGCGTCCATGCACGCGTCGACGCACGCGTCGACGGTCGCTGCATGCGACGGCTGGATCGTGGGCTGAAGTCCCGCGATGGCGACCTCGCTGACGCTGCCGCCGAGCATGATGTTCGCGGGCGCCGTCGTCGGGCCGCTGTTGCCCACGCAGGACAGATCGAACGTCTGCTCGAACGCGTCGGGCGGCGCGTCGGGCGCGGCGTCGATCGGGATGATGATCATCGCATCGACGGGTTTGTCGTCACCGCCACCGCAGGCGGCCGTGACGAGCGACAGCGAGACGAAGGCGCAGGCGCGGAAGATCCCCATGTCCGCGGTCGTACACCCAATCGAACGGAAGTTCCACGGCGAACGTCCTCGCGGACGTGGACGGTGCCCACCGCCACAGCCACGCGCCTACGAGGCGACCTGACCGCGCGCGCCGCGACCGCGAGCCCGAGCTAACGCCGGCGCCGGCGGCGAGCCACGAGGCCCACGAGGCCCGCGAGCCCGAGGCCGAGCCCGGCGGAGCCGGAGCCCGTCGCGCAGCCGCCGCCATCGTCGTCACCGTCGACCGGCGGGTCGGGATCGAGCGGGTCGGGATCGGGGTTGGTCGGGCCGCTGCGCGGATGCACGATGATCGACATCGTCTGCTCGGGGCCAAACCACGCGACGCCTTCCTGCACGAGCTGGAAGGTCTCGTCGAAGCGCGTCGACTCGGTGACCTCGGGCGCGACCATCGCCCACGTGAAGCGGCCGACCTTGCCGTTGCTGAAGCCTGACGAGTCGACCGCGCTCGGGCGGTTCGGCGTGATCCAGTTCTCCTCCTTGTAGAACGCCGACGCGCGGTCCTGCGGACCCTGCGTGCCGACGCGCGTGTTGGTCACGTCCCACGTCGCGAGCCCGTCGTTCTTGAGCTCCATCCACACCACGGCCTCCTCGCCCGAGGTCATCACCGTCGGGGCCTGGACACCCGTGAAGCTCGCCTCGTAGCGCGGGCCGCTGCAGTGCGGCGCATCGCCGGTGCCGGTCGCCCGGATCGCGAGGTGGTTGCCGACGACCCGCTGCGAGCCGTCCGACGGATTGTTGACGACGCCGGTGCCGGCGAGCCACATCGTCGACGAGCCGCCGCCGTCGAGGTTGACGACGTCATGCGCGCCGAGGCCGAGCATCATCGCGGCCATCTCGTCGCAGGTCATGCCGATCCGCGTGGTGGCGCGGCCATCGATCACGCCGAGGAACAGCTTGTCGCGGGCCTTCGAGAACCCGAGCACGGTGCGCGGGTGACGGGCGGTGCACAGCGAGTCCCCGTTGTTGTCGCGACGCGAGCCGTTGACGACGATCGACGGGTGGCCGCTGACGACCTCGCGGGCCCACGGCTCGACGCCTCCGGTGCCCTCGTGACCGGGCAGCGCCACCTTGCCGACGCCGAACTGCGCGGGCGCGACGTAGCCATGGTCGCCGCCGCCCCAGCGGGCCCCGCCGGCTCCCGACGGCCCATCGGTCGTGTAGCCGGCCCGAAAGAAGTCACCGTTGATCGCGGCCTGCGCACCGACGAGTGCGCCGAAGCTGCTGACCGTGCGCCCGCGTTCATTGGTGGCGGTGCCACGGACGCTGACGCCGGGCGCGCACAGATCGACGACCAGGACGTTGACGTTCTGGTTGGCGGTGACGCGGCGGAGTCGGCGCACGCCCGGGTACGGGTCGGACCAGGTGTCGGCCGCCGATGCCACGGAGGGCGCGAGGCCGGAGACGAGAGCGACAAGAGCGGAGGTGATCACGAAGCGCATCGTCGTGCACTGTTCGCAAGAGTGGGTCCAACTCGCACCGCCCCAAAGCCACCAGCGATCCGGCACCTACGAGGCGAACGTGCCCATCGCCGTTCGCAGCGAGGACGCCCGTCCGCACACGGAACCCCGATCTGAGGAATGGTCAAGACGGCGGTCGCGCGCTGCCACCGCTGGGACGCCCTATACGCAACTTGCGAGGCCTGCCGCGGGACGGGTCCAGCTCCGCGACCCGGGTGCTCGCACGCGTGGGCGGCGGGCGATGCTGGCTGCGCGGGCACGTCCGGCGGCTGTCCGAAGTTGCGTTAGTGGAGGGCGTCCCCTTCCGGGTGCGAGTGATTGCAAGGAGTTGCAAGAACCCAGCGGCTGGAAGTCGCCGGACGGAGGGTCGCTCCTAGCGGCGGCGCAACAGCAGGATGTGCTCGGCCTTTGGCCGGTCGCCGAAGGCCCGCTTCTCGGTGAGCCCGAGCATCGGACGCTGCTGCGAGGCCCACGCCTCGAGCACGAGCTCGTCGGTGAGCGCGGCGCGAACATCGTCCAGCGCGTAGTTCGCGCGGTTGCGGGTGACCGAGTCACCGATCACGATCGCGGCCGCGGCGCCCGGGGCGAGCGCGCGCGAGATCGTGTCGACGACGTCGCGAAGCGCGGTGCGCCACCACTGGTCGGCCTGCGCGTGATTCTCGAAGCTGCGGCGCGAGCCGATCTCGCCGATGTCGAGCTCGCGGTGGCGGAGCGCGAGGAAGTCGAAGCGCAGCCGCTGGTGCTCGGCGTAGTCGTAGGTGCCCGCGTACGGCGGGGACGTCACGATGCCGCCGGCGGTGCCGGCCGGCACGACGTCGCGGAGCTTGCGGACGTCGAGCTCGTGGACGACGGGCGGCACGCCGGGCGGGAAGTCGGCGAGGCCGGCGACCAGCAGCTCGAGGCGCTGCGAGAAGTTTCGCGCCACCGCGCCGCGCGGGATGTTGCGATCGACCCACGTGCCGTCGGTGTCACTCGTCCGCGACGACACCTTGTAGAGGATCGCGGAGAGGCACGCGGTGAGCACGGTGCCGAGCGCCTCGTCCTGCGCGCGCACGTCGTCGAGGTACATCGCGAGCAGCTCGAGCTCGCGGCGGACGTGCGGGGCGAACCAGCTCGCGAGCCGCTTGTTGCGCGCGTTGGGATCGAAGCCGACCGGCTTGCGCATCGGCGCCGCCTCGGCACCCGAGCGCCGCGCGGCCTTGCCGGCGAGCAGCACCTGCCCGGCGATCTTGTTGCCGACGTCGCGGATCTCCTTGCGGCGGCGCGCCGGCACCGTGTACGTCTTCGCGCGCGACACCAGCACCGCGAGCGGGTTGAGGTCGGCGCCGATCCCGATCATCCCGGCGGCGCGGATCTCGACGAGCGTCGTCCCCGAGCCGCAGAACGGATCGACGATCGGCTGCGGCGACGTCGCGGTGCGGCCGACGATGTCGACCAGGATCCGCGCGGTCGCGGGGTGGAGCCGCGCCGGATAGCTGTGGAACGGATGGGTCAGCGACTCCGCGGCGATGTCGTCTTCCTGGGGCGCGCGCAGCGCGGCGACGAGCCCCTCGGCCATCGACCGATCGCCATCGGCGTCGATCCGACCCGCCGTCCGCGGCATCGACAGGCTACGGCGCTGGCGCGGGCGTGGACGAGACTGCGGTGGCACGCGCGCACCCTACCAGATGACCAGATGCTAAGAAGCGCCATGCCCATGCCCCTCGAGATCATCGGAGTCGGTAAGCCCGAGGTCCGCTTCGTCTGGGAAGAGGGCACCGAGGACGTCTACGGCGCCCGCGAACTCCGCCTGCGCTGCACGTGCGCGCTGTGCCAGTCCGAGGCGACCGGCGAGCGCCTGCTCGACCCGAAGACGGTGCCGGTGGACCTCACGATCAAGGACATGCACCTCGTCGGTAACTACGGGGTCGGCGTCCACTTCTCCGATGGCCACACCACCGGGATCTTTCGGTTCCGCGAGCTCCAGCGCGCCCGATGACCCCCGCGAGTCCGCCGGCGCCGGGCGTCATCGACGCGCTCGAGGAGACCTGGCGCGCGCGCCGCAGCGCCCGGGCGTTCCGCCCCGAGCCCGTGCCGCACGCCGTCCTCCAGCGGCTGTTCGCCGCGGCCCAGCAGGCGCCGAGCTGGTGCAACGTCCAGCCGTGGCGGGTCGCGGTCACCGAGCCCCCGGTCACCGCCGTGCTCGCCGCCGAGCTGCAGGCGGCCGCGACCTCGAGCCTGCCCCACGCCGAGCTGCCCTTCCCGCTCGACTACCCCACGCCCTACAAGGAGCACCGGGTCGCCTGCGGGGTGGCGCTCTACCAGGCGATGGGCGTCGCGCGCGAGGACCAGGCCGGCCGCTACGCGGCCTGGCTGCGCAACTACGCGCTGTTCGATGCCCCGCACGTCGCGGTCGTCGCGTGTGACCGGCGGCTCGGCCCGTACGCCTACGTCGACGTCGGCGTGTGGCTCGGCTACGTGCTGACCGCCGCCGCCGCGCTCGGCCTCGACACCTGCCCGATGGCGTCGGTGGCCGCGTATCCGACCGCGCTCCGCAAGCGGCTGCCGATCGCCGAGACCGACACCATCTTGTTCGGCCTCGTGATCGGTCACGCCGACGAGGAAGCGTCTGCCAACCGTTGCCGTACGACGCGGGAGCCCGTCGCCGGCAACGTCACGTTTGTCGCCGGCGAGGTGTGATAAGTTTCCGGCCTTCGCGGGGGTTAGCTTTGATGAGAACACGTGTGTGGTTGTTCGTGATCTGCGCCGGGATCGGCGTGGTCGCCACGTCGACGCCAGCGCTGGCGCAGCCGGCCGAGGCGCTGACGAAGGCGCAGACCGCCTTCGACAAGGCACAGCTCGACTACTTGCAGGGCAAGTACGACGAGGCCGCGCAGGGCTTCCAGGACGCGTACACCGCGCGGCAGTTCCCGCAGTTCCTCTACAACGTGGGCGCGGCGTTCCACATGAAGGGGAAGAAGACGTCCGACGTCGAGTCGTACGGCAAGGCCGTCGAGTTCTATCGCAAGTACCTCGCGGCCGATCCGCAGGCCGGCGACAAGGCCAAGGTCGAGAAGGCGATCGGCGTCCTCGAGGCCGAGATCAAGCGCGTCAAGGAGGCCGGCGGCGCGGCTGGCAGCGCGCCGGGCACCGCCGCCGGAGGCCCGGCGACGCCGTCGGCGGAGGTCCAGCAGCTCGGCGACGTCAAGGTGCGCGGCCTCGTCGTCATCGAGAGCGAGCCGCAGAACGCGACGATCTACCTCGACGACAAGAAGCAGGGCGCGTTCGGCGTGACCCCGTGGTCGGGGTCGCTCGAGGGCGAGCACAAGATCATCATCGAGAAGCGCGGCTTCATGGTCGCCGAGAGCACGGTCGCCGCGGATCCGAGCAAGCTGTTCGTGCTCCGCGCGGTGCTCGGCAAGGAAGACTTCCTCGGCTGGATCGAGATCACGTCGAACGTGCCGGGCGCCGACGTCTACATCGACGACAAGTCGGTCGGCGCGGTCGCCAAGACGCCGCACTCGCAGAACATCAAGCCCGGCAAGCACACGTTCTGGGTCACCACCGAGGGCTACGACGAGTACCAGATCGAGGTCGAGGTCGTGCCCGGCGGCACGCACGAGGTCAAGGCGCTGCTCAAGGGCGCACCGGTCGGCCGGCTCAACATCGTGGGCCTCGGCATCGAGGACTCGACGGTCTACATCGACGGCAAGCTCGCGTGCGAGCGCGGCCCGTGCCTCAAGAGCGTGCAGCAGGGCGAGCACCTCGTCACGGTCACGCGCCCGGGCATGAAGACGTACTCGCGCCGCATCAAGGTCCAGGCGAAGACCGAGTCGACCATCAAGGTCTCGCTGGCGCCGACGCCGAGCCGCAGCGACGCGGTGATCGCGTACGTGCTCGCCGGCGCCTTCACCGGCGGCGGCATCTACCTCGGGCTACAGTCCAACAAGTATCGCGACGAGCTCTCGACCCAGATCGCCGCCGGCGACCCGCCGGTCGACAACAACGACAGCCGGTTCACGAAGGGCAAGCTCTTCGCGATCGCCGCCGACGTCACGTTCGTACTCGCCGGCGTCACGGCGCTGACCGCGGTCTACTACACGTTCCGCGACAAGGGTGCGCCGTCGACCGGCCTCATCGATGTCCGCGCGATGGCGCTGTCGCCGCAGATCGGGCCGGGCTACGCGGGGCTCGGCATGGAGATGTCGTGGTGAACACCAGAATCGTCAGCTGCCTCGGCCTGTCGCTGCTCGCCAGCACCGCCGCCTGCAAGTGGTCCGAGTTCGACGACCTCGAGGAAGAGGCGTGGGTCCAGTCGGTCGAGAAGCCCAGCAATGACTCGTCGAACTGGGCGGTCGCGATCCAGCGCGGTCAGGCCTCCGGGACCGGCGGCCGGCTCGCCGTCCTCGGTGCGAGCCAGGCGCTCTACAACGAGCTCGTGATCGCATCCGACGGCGGCATCACCGTCGCGCCGAACGAGCTCGAGCTCAACAGCCAGTTCGGGCTCGGCAACATCGACAGCAAGCCGATCCTGCTCGCCGACCCGACGAGCAACGACATCGCGTTCGTGACGAGCGGCGGGACCGCCAGCATCGCCGTGCTGCGCGGCCCGAGCGGCCAGCTCGCGCCGCACCAGGTGTTCGGCCCGGGCCGCCCCGACGCCGCGACCTACATGGTCGCGCCGAACCTCGACGATGCCGCCGGCGTGCAGCCCGCGCAGGTGCTGGTCGCCGAGCAGAACCGCGTGTTCGGCACGTTCTTCGGGACCGTCCCGAACCCGCAGCCCGCCTGCACGCTGAGCGCCGGCGCGACGCCGGTCAACGTCCGCGCCCTCGGAGCCGTGCGCCAGGCCGGCAAGTCGTACGACGACGTCGTCGTGTGGACCGACACCGGCAACCTGTTCGTGTGGGACGGCGGCGTGTTCAACGGCCCGCGCAGCTCGCGCTGTCCCGGGGGCACGTCCGTCGCGCCGCTGCTCGGGCCGGTGCCCGCCGGCTTCACGCCCGGCGCCGGCGCCCAGATCCTGCCGTTCGAGACCGTCGAGAGCGGCGCCGTCACCGGTCGCTACGCGGTGCTGCAGGGCCACACCGAGGCGAACGACGGCTACCTGGGCCTGATCGATCTGCAGACCCTCGCGCTCGTCGGCACGCCGCGCACCGACAAGCAGCTCCGCACCGCCACGCTGATGAGCCTCGAGGGCAAGCAGTACGTCGTCGCGGGATATCCCAGCGTCGTGATCGACGGCGCGACCGCGGGCCAGGTCCTCGTGTTCGAGGTCTCGCCGACGGGCGCCGCCCCGGGCATCGGCGCGGCCCCGCGGCTCACGCTGCACGACGCCGATCCCGAGGACAACCAGTCGTTCGGCCGCGGCGTCGCGGTCGTGCCGTTCGACGGCAAGCCGGTGATCGCGGTCGCGGCCGACAACGAGATCTTCGTCTACTTCCGCACGAACCTGTACGCCGACACGCGCTCGGGACGGTGAGCACGCACGTCTGCCCCGCCTGTCAGCGGTCGTTCCCCGAGCGCGGCTTCTGCCCCTTCGATCGCTCCGCGCTCGTCCCCGCGCCGGCGCCGATCGATCAGGCCACGCTGGTGTCAGCGGAGCTGCCGGCGGTGCTGCCGGCGAGCACGCAGCCCGAGCCGCGGCGCGCCACGTTCCCGCTGACCCCGACGCCACCGTCCTCGGCACCAACCCAGGTCCCTGAAGCTCGCGCTCGAGGCCCGAGTGGGGAGGTCACGCAGGCGCGCACGCAGCCCGCCCCGCCGGCGAGCGAGCTCCGCGCGGTGTCGGCGTCGGAGAACCACGCCGCGGCGATGGAGGCGTGGGCGCAGCCGCCCGCGAACGACTACGACGGGCTCGTCGGGCAGACGCTCGATGGCCGCTACTTCGTCGAGCAGAAGATCGGTGAGGGCGGCATGGGCGTCGTGTTCTCCGCGCGCCACGCGGTGATCGAGCGGCCGCTCGCGATCAAGGTGCTCAAGCGCGAGGTCATGCGCGACGCCGCCACGATCAAGCGGTTCGTGCAGGAGGCCAAGGCGGCGTCGCGGATCGGTCACCCGAACATCGTCGACGTCACCGACTTCGGCACCACGCCCGACGGCATGACGTACTCGGTGATGGAGTTCGTCGACGGGCAGACGCTCGGCGCCGCGCTGCGGGCGACCGCGCCGTTCGCGCCGTTCCCGATGGCCCGCGCGATCCGGGTCGCCGTGCAGATCGCGCGGGCGCTCGGAGCGGCGCACGACAAGGGCATCGTCCACCGCGACCTCAAGCCGGAGAACGTGTTCCTCGTCGATCGCGATGGCCGGCCGGACTTCGTGAAGATCGTCGACTTCGGGATCGCCAAGGTCGCGCCGCTGGCGGGCGCTGACCCGAACGAGCCGCGGCTCACGCGCGTCGGCTCGGTGTTCGGCACGCCCGAGTACATGGCGCCCGAGCAGGCCGCGGGCCGGAGCGACACCGACGCGCGCGTCGACATCTACGCGCTCGGCGTGATCCTCTACGAGATGATCACGGGCAAGGTCCCGCATCGCGGCGACTCCACCGTGCGCACGCTCGCGATGCAGATGCTCGATCCGATCGATCCGCCCCGCAAGGTGCGGCCCGAGCTCGACATCTCCGCCGAGCTCGAGGGCGTCGTGATGAAGGCGCTCGCGAAGCCGCGCGAGCAGCGCTACCAGACGATGGCCGAGCTCCTGAGCGCGCTCGACGCCCTCCAGGTCCCCGTCGGGCTCAGCCTCACCGGCAGCCCGGTCTACGCGCTGACGCCGCTGCCGCCCGGCGCCGATCCCGCGCTCGGCCGCGTCGCGACCACGCCGC
>JALZOI010000708.1:3343-3939 GCA_030857245.1 Myxococcota bacterium | reverse complement strand
TCCCGGCGCTGCGCCGCCTCAACCTCGCGCGCGAGGAGCCGGCGGCCGAGCGCGTGTTCCCGTTCCTGGGCTCGCTCGACGTCCTCGGCTCGCTCACGCACCTCGTGCTGCCGGCGGTGCGGACCGCCCACGACGCGGCCGTGGTCCAGGCGGCGCTCGATCGGATGCCGCGCCTCCGCGAGCTCGTGATCGCGCGCGCCTACGCGTGCTTCGGCGAGCCGGCGCGGGGGCTCCACCACGCCGCGGCGCGCATCCGGCTGCCCGAGGCCTGGTCGTGGCCGCCGCGCGATCAGCTGCGCGGGCAGCTGCTCGAGGTCGACGGCTACACCTTCGATCCCGACGCGCTGATCGAGGTCCTCGAGGAGCAGTACGACGAGCTGCCCGAGGCCGTGCGCGCGATCTGGTACCGGTTCTGGACGACGCCGGATACCCAGGAGCGCGCGTTCGCGGCGCACGACCTGCTCCGCGCGCTCGACGTGCTGACGCTCGAGCTCGACCTCGAGCGGCTCCGCGATCACCTGCACGATCAGCTCGCCGCGCGGCCTCGCGGCTACTACGCCACCGTGCGCTGGGTCATGCCGTGACCGCGCCGCGCC
>JALZOI010000708.1:0-3333 GCA_030857245.1 Myxococcota bacterium | reverse complement strand
GGCTACTTCCAGTCGGTGACGACCTGCCGGAGCTCGCCGAGGCGGGCGCGGGACAGGGTGCCGACGGCCGCGAGCACGAGGTGATCGGGCGCGAGCACGCGACCCGCGACCGCGACGACCTCGTCGCGGTTGACCTTCGACATCGCGGCGAGCCGCTCGGAGAGCGGCTGTGGCGGGTAGTACAGCGCGGTGCCGCCGAACCAGCTCGCCATCGCGGCGGCATCATCGATCGAGGCGAGCGTCTCGTAGCGGTAGCGGACGCGCGCCTTCGCGAGCTCGTCGTCGGTGACCTGGCCCTGGCGCAGCCCGTCGAGGAGGAGCAGCAGCTCGCGGACGAGCGATGGCACCTTCGCGTTCGCCGTGGCGCCGGCGATCTCGAACAGCGCGGTATCGGCCAGCGGCTCGATCGCCGCGTGGATCGAGTACGCGAGACCCTTTTGATCCGCGAGCGTGTAGTGCAGGCGCGTCGACATGCCGTCGTCGAGGACGCGCAGCAGCGCGACGAGCGCGAGGTACGCGGGATCGAGCTCGGGGACCGCGCGGAACAGGATCGCGAGCGAGGTCTGTGACCCGGCGTCGGGGACGTGGCGGAGCCGCGGCCCGGTGGCGTGCGGCGGCGCGGCGGGGACCTCGACGCGGGTGCCGGATGCCATCCCCGAGAGTGCGCGCTCGGCGGCCTCGACGACGGCGCCGTGCGAGACCGGACCGGCGACGCACAGGTTGGCGTTGCGGGCGCCGTAGAACGTGTCGAAGTGGCGCTGGACGTCGACGATCGAGAACCGCTCGACGTTGGCCTTCGGCCCGATGATGCGCTGGCCGAGCGGATGGTTCTCGAACGCGATGCCGCGCGCGATGTCGTCCGCATTGATCTCGACGCCCTGCTCGTCATAGTCCTCGTTGATCTCCTCGAGGATGAGGGTGCGCTCGAGCTCGATGTCCGAGAACCGCGGCTTGCCCAGCAGCTCGCCGAGGAGCGCGATGCCCTGCGGGACGAACTCGGGCTCGAGGCCGAGCTGGAACAGGGTGTAGTCGCGGCCGGTCTCGGCGTGGAGGGTCGAGCCGAGGCGCTCCACGGCCGTGTTGAGGGCCAGGGACGTCGGGTACCGCTCGGTCCCCCGAAACAGCATGTGCTCGACGAAGTGGGACAACCCGTTATCGGCGGGGACCTCGAAACGAGCGCCTACCTTCACGAACAGCGCGCAGACGGCCGTGTGGAGGTGCGGGAGGGAGACCGTCGTCACGACCAGGCCGTTGCCCAGGGTGGTGGTCTCGACGTGCGGATCGAGCTTGGTGTCCAACGCTATGGGCTTACCATTGATCGCGGCGTAGATCGGCGGTATCACAAGGCGGATCGTCGGAAAGCCAGCATGCTCCTCAAGAAGATCGTGATCGCGGAAGACGACGACGCCATCGCGCACATGGTGAACATGGCGCTCGGCGACGCCGGATTTCTCTGCCTGCGGGCCCGTGACGGCGACGAGGCGCTCAAGCTCGTCAAGGCGCACGACCCGGACCTCCTCGTCCTCGACGTCATGATGCCGCGCGTGGACGGGCTCGAGGTCGCTCGTCGGCTCAAGGCGGACGTCATGTGGTCGCGGACCCCGATCCTGATGTTGACGGCTCTCGCCGGCATCGACGACCAGGTCAACGGCCTCGAGGCCGGCGCCGACTCGTACATGGCGAAGCCGTTCGATCTCCGAGAGATGAGCGCGCGCGTGAAGGCGCTCGTCCGCTCGGCTCGGCGGGAGCGCGATCGCAACCCGACGACGAACCTCCCCGGATCGCGCGCGATCGACGAGGAGATCGAGGGCGCGCTCAAGAGCGGCAAGCCCACGTCCGTGGTGCACGTCGATGTCCTCAACTTCGACAACTACTCCGACACGATCGGCATCGGCCGCTCGGAGGACACCGTCCGCAGCCTCGGCCAGTGGCTGCTCGATTCCGCGCGCGCGGCCTCGGGCGGCGGCGCGTTCGTCGGTCACATCGGCGGCTCCGATTTTATCGCGATCATGTCGCCCACCCACTGCGAGCAGTTCCTGACGCAGGCGGAGGGCGCGTTCGATGCCAAGTGCTCGACCTTCCCGGGCGAGACCGGCCTGCTCGCGATGGTCGCGGCCACCGTCACCACCGAGGGGCTGACGCTCAACGGCGGCGCCGACGAGCTCGGGCGCCGGCTGGGCAAGGCGATGAAGCAAGCGAAGGCCGCGGGCAAGACCGGCCACGTCGCCTGGTCCGCCTGAACGGCGGGTAGGTCCAGGCCTGCCCGTGGCTCCCGAGCGCGACGACCCGCCAGGCAGCCCGGACGACACGGATCCCGCGATCGCCGACACCCACGCCTCGGATCCCGGCGAGGTCCCGGCGGCGACGGCCGCCAGCGCCACCAGCCCGGCGCGGCTCCGCGCGGTCCGGAGCGGGGACGTGCTGGGCCGCTACGAGCTCGCCGAGGAGATCGGCGAGGGCGGCATGGCGACGGTGTTCAAGGCGCGCGACCGCGAGCTCCGCCGCGACGTGGCGGTGAAGGTGCTGTTCCCGCACCTCGCGCGACGCGCCGAGATCGTGCGGCGGTTCCATCGCGAGGCGCGCGCCGCGGCGGGGCTCGAGCACGCGAACATCCTGCGGATCTATGACGTCGGCGGCGGTGAGCCCGCGGGCGATCGCGGCGAGGTCGATCCGCCGTACATCGTGATGGAGCTGATCCGCGGCCGCACGCTGCTCGAGGAGATCGAGCAGCGCGGGCCGATGCTCGCCGAGGTCGCCGCCGGCATCGGCGCGCTGCTCGCCGACGCCCTCGCCGCGGCCCACGCCGCGCTGATCGTGCATCGCGACATCAAGCCGTCGAACGTGCTGATCGCGTCCGGGGGCCGGCTGCTGCTCGCCGACTTCGGCGTCGCCCGGCTCGAGACCGAGACCTCGCTGGTGACGCGCACGGGCGCGCTGCTCGGTACGCCGGCGTACATGAGCCCCGAGCAGGCGAGCGGTGACACCGCAACGGCGAAGAGTGATCTGTACTCGCTCGGCGCGACGCTCTACCAGCTCGCGACCGGCTCGCTGCCCTACAGCGGCAGCCCCGCAAAGGTGATGAGCCAGATCGCAGCGGGGACGCTGGTGGCGCCGGTGCGCCGGCGCGCAGCGGTCGGGCCCGAGCTCTCGCGCATGATCGAGCGCTTGATGGCGAGCGAGCCCGACGCGCGGCCGGCGAGTGCCGCGGCGATCGCGCTCGAGCTCCGCGAGCTGGCGGTGCTCGGCGGGCTCGGCGATCCGACCGAGGAGCTCGCCGCGTACTTCGCGGATCCCGCGGGCTTCGTGGCGCGCAAGACGCCCGCGATCGTGAGC